>JAQWLH010000302.1 GCA_029247405.1 Mariniblastus sp. | reverse complement strand
CACCCGTGGCTCAATTGGATAGAGCATCGGTCTTCGGAACCGAGGGTTGGAGGTTCGAATCCTCCCGGGTGTGCTTTTTGAGTCAATAAAAACCGAGGTCGGAAACGATCTCGGTTTTTTCGTGCGCTAGCCGGTTAGGCTAGCGACCCCGTGGAGTCAAGAAACTCAACCGACTGTTTTGCTCGATAGAAAATTTGCTCGCAGCACGTTAAGAGACCAAGAGTTCGGTCGAGATTCATACCGACGTTGGTTGGAAACACGAAAAACCGACGCGACCACACTTACACCGCGCAGCAGTGTTCAAACCGATTAAGACAACTGTTGGCTGGAGAAAAGAAATACGAACTGATTAGGCAGCGCAATGCTAGGATCGAAACAGTCCGCCAAGTCGCTCGGTTGTTTCAATCTTTATCCTGATATCCGTTGTATGGTTTGGCGAATCGATCAGCTTGTTGTCCAGGCCTTGATGATCGCGCTCCCTCTGAAGGTGAGCCAGATATTGGCAATGGCGACCGAGCCGGTGAAAATACACGATTAAGAAAGTAAATATTGATGAGAGTTTTATTGACCAAAACATGCATCTTGCTCGCGCTGATGTTTCTTGCCTCGGGCGTATATGCTCAAGATGCGTCACAGGCCAAAGTTGACGCGATCTCACCTCGGCCTCAATTCAGTTGGGAGCATGTCCCCTTGTACATGCACGTGCGAAAGTCAACGGCCTTTACTCCAAAAGAGTTGGACTACCTGGCAGGGTTTCCGTTAATCACGCTTGAGAAAACGACCGGTAGTAAAACCCACGGTTCCTCTGAAGCTGGCGCCCGTGCGGCCGCCAAAGCCATCAAGGCAATCAATCCGGACGCTCGCATTCTTTATTATCGAAATATCATTTGCAACTATTCCAGCTACGACGTGAATTCAAGCTTAAAGGATATTCCCGGCGCGTTTCTTCAGGGTAAAAACGGAAACCAGAATCTGCACCAAGGCAAGAGGGAGCTCTACGACCTTTCCAATCCAGCGGTCCGCAAATGGTGGTTAGATCATTGCGTGGAAATGGCCGGACAAGACGAGATTGATGGCTTGTTCCTTGATGGCAATATCAAAGCTCTGTCGCCGGGCTATATGCTTAGAGAGATCGGAGCCGATAAAAAACAAAAAGTGACTGAGGGCTACGAACTGATGACGAGTGAACTGAAAGACAGGGTTCCGGCGAACAAGCTGTTAATAGCCAACATCATCCGTGCTCGGCTTTCGGATTCCGGCTTGAGTTATCTGAAATACTTTGACGGCTCGTATCTTGAAGGCATCGAAACTCCAGCTGGCGGATTGTCACGTGTCGAGTATTTGGCCAAAGGCATTGAGGCCATCCAAAAAGCAGCTCGGCAAGGAAAAATCATATGCATGTCAATGGGATTGGGAGAGGAAGCACTTTCAGGGCTCAAGATCGACGACCGTCGCAAAAAGCTGGACCAAGACGCCAACCTTCAACCCCGCTTGGATTACTGCCTGGCACTTTTCCTAATCTGTGCCGAGGAGTACAGCTACTTTCTTCCGCATGACGGGTATAGCGTCAATCGAAAAGACAGCTCGGTCTGGCTAAAAAGGTTCCCAGAATACGACAAACCGCTAGGGCCGCCCAAAGGACCAGCCATTCTCAACGGCTACACGTACACCCGAGAATTCGAATCGGCCCGCGTGTTGCTGGATATTGAAAAGAAAGAAGCGAAGATCACCTGGAAATAGTCAACTCGGATTGAGGAGCACTTTTGAAAACGATAAAGATGCCAACAAAAAAACACTCGTCTAGATGTTGGCTTAAGTGCCGAAAATATTTTCATCGGATGCAGAGATTTCGGATGAGCCCTCCTTAGTCCTTACCCTCGACGCTACCAAATGGTGGTGGATCTGACCCGTTAACAAGCTCACTCCTGTTCCATCGGGTATTCGCCATCAAGGTAGTCCTCCTCTTCGATGACGATGGGTGGCATGGGATCTTTAAAGTACTCCCACGACCCAGGCCCGAGTTCATACTCCTCATCCGTCAGCAGACAATCTTCAAGCACGCGAGTGACGTGCGCCTGATCGAGATTCTGACCAATGAAAACCAACTCTTGTTGGCGGTCACCATATTCGTGAATCATTCGGGATTCGATCTCGGCAATCGTCTCCCCGTCTTCAGGCCATGACTCTTTCGGAGCGGATGCCCACCAAAACCCTGCAGGCTCAAGCAGAACCGAACAGCCAGCTTGAGACCAGTTGTAAGCCCAGTCGTGCCGGGAAGCAATCCACGCGATCCCTTTGCTGCGCAACACATTTAGAAACAAGCCTGTTTCCATGTCATCACCAACGGCGTCCCAGAGTCGCTGTGGATGAAACGGACGATCGCTGCGGAATACAAAATTCGTTATGCCGTACTCCTCCGTCTCGGCTTCTTCTTCCCCCCGAGGAATCGCCAGCCAATCCGAGGACATATCAAGTGCGTCATCAAATTTGAATCGACCCGTGCCAAGTATCTTTTTAAGCGGCACACTGCTTTGGGTCGAATCGAGCACAATCGCTGAACTGTTGAGCTGGCTAATGATCTTTTTGATCAAACCAATCTTCTCCTGCGTCACCAGATCAGTTTTGTTCACAATAATAACGTTTGCGAACTCAACCTGATCGACCAATAAATCGACAATATTGCGATCGTCTTCTTCATTAAGTCCAAGTTTTCGGTCGTTCAAATCGTCCCAGGAACCAAAGTCCTTTAAAAAATTGGCGGCGTCGACAACGGTGACCATCGTGTCAAGCTCAGCCACGCTCGACAGACTTTCTCCATCCTCATCTTCAAAGGTAAAGGTCTCGGCCACGGGCATCGGTTCGCTGATACCGGTTGATTCAACCAACAGGTAATCGAAACGATTCTCTTGAGCAAGTTTTTTGACTTCGATCAACAAGTCTTCGCGCAGTGTGCAGCAGATACACCCATTGGACATTTCAACTAACTGCTCTTCAGTTCTTGAAAGTTGGGCGTTGCCATCCCGCACCAAGGCGGCGTCAATATTTACCTCGCTCATATCATTCACAATAACCGCGACTTTTAGACCTTCACGATTGGCCAAAATATGATTCAACAAAGTAGTTTTGCCTGCCCCCAAGAACCCACTCAGTACGGTCACTGGAAGTTTTTTTGGAAACGGTTTTAAGTTTGATTGGGGATTCATGCCCTAAGGCTCCATTTAGACGTTTAAGCATACGAGAAACGGATATGATAAAATGCGTTCGGTCTGAAATGTACACAGATGCATACCAATTGCAAGTGCAACCCCATATCACAATTTAAAACCAACCGCTCCGGCGTCGATATCGGCCCAACCATCACGCACAGAAAAATTATTCCCAAGAAAGAGGAGAGCGCAGGAAGGAGGTTCCAAGCGTCCCTGCGACTCTAATTCGCATGACGTGACGCACTGGAAACCAGCTATTTTGAAAGTTGGAATCAGACTAAAACGTCGGCGGAGCGTTGAAGAATCGAAGGCGGAACTAGCCGCAATCTTTGCAATGTCCGCGAAGCAGGATTTCCGTGACATCGCCAAATTCCTGACTCAGACGCATACTCCCTGCGGTCAGCTTGACCTGGTCCATGCAGGATACGGTGCCACAATCCACGCAGACAAAATGAGGGTGCGCTCCATGTTCGCCATCTTCCTCCGAAACCAATTCAAAACGCCATGCACGATCCCCGAGTTCGGTTTTGCGAAGCAAACCAGCGGCGGCCATGTCATTGAGGTTGCGAAACACCGTCGCCTTGTCGACCCCCAAATCATGCAATTCCTGAGCAACTTCTGCATGTGTCAAAGGAGAATCGGCACCATGCAGCAGCTTAAGCGTCGCAATCCTCGCAGGCGTTGCGCGCAGCCCCGAATCACGAATCGCCTGCTTCATGGACTTCGATTGATTTGACACTTCGTCTGATTTTTGATGCTTCATGATCCCGACTATCATTCATGCGTTTTGACCCCCTTAGTTTACCAGACAGAGAAAGTAAGTCATCAGAGGAACTTCCATCGAAACCAAAATTGCCGATGGAAATGAAAAAACACCGGTTGCAGCAAAGGCCTCACCACAAGTTATTGTGAGAATCAAACGGTAGAAGTGGCTTGCGGCAGCGTCGCAACGCCACCCAAGAAAATGCAGTTGCAAATGTTATGCATCTGCATATAATACAGATCTAGTCGCCGTTTATTTCTAATTCCCGAATATTTCTATACCGAAAATCGGGCGAACACCTTTGCAGATCGTACAGTCTTCGACGTCGACACGATCAATCTCTGATACACGTTGCCGCAGAACAGAACAAACACCATGGAACTCACCACGATCAATCCTGAAGTAACGCTCGAACCCAATTCAACCTGGCGGGACTGGGTGGGCATTATCGCTTCGATCGGTTGTGCGATCCATTGCGCTGCGATGCCACTAGTCATTGCTTATTTGCCTGCATTGGGTCTCAGTTTTCTCGCCGATGAGTCGTTTCACAAATGGATGGCTTTGGTTTGCTTCCTCATTGCAATCGTCGCCTTCATACCTGGAATCCGAAAGCATGGAAATTGGATTCCCGTCTCAATCGCTTCAATTGGTCTGGCTTTTATTACCTTCGCAGCCTTTGGATTGGCGGGGGAATGTTGTGCTGGGTGTGACTCAAGTGAGGCCAATACAGCGATGGTAACTAGCGCGGACGCCAACGCAGAATGTGACACTTGCGATGATTGCGATTCATGCGTTGAATGCAATCAGGATGGGGTGATTTCGATCACCTCAGCAAACGGCGAAGAGAAAGACATGCTCGCGAAATTTGCTCCATGGATCACTCCGCTGGGAGGATTGATACTCGTTTCAGCACATCTTTTGAATCGACGATTTGGCTGCCTCTGCGGTTGTTGCTAAATCTGACTTCATCCATTGCACCGGCAATTTACAATGCAAGATGAAACGGAACTAGCTGAATCAAAGCCAACCCGAGATGGGACGCTAGAAAAACCAACGTCCATCAAGACGATGGCCTATGAATCATCTCTGATTGGCGAATACACAAGGCTTTTACTCCTGCTTTCCATTGGGCCGCTCGCGATTGGGTTTGCGAACCATTCGTTGAAAAACCAAACCGGCTTCCTCTATTTAGCTGCCTGTTTGATTGTGTTAAGCACGTTGGTAATTTCCAGTGGCTACCAGACTATTCGGATAGGCGCCCTCGGGTTAATGAGTGCCAATGTTTTTTCGTGCGCAATCAGCCCCAGTGACATTTCTGGAATCAAGGATTCAGGACTTCCTGAATGGTCGGTTCTTCTTTTGCTGTTTTGCCTTATTCTTGCGATCATTTTTGAAACAGCCGCATGGATCAAATCCAACCCCCAGGAAGTCGTGATCAAAACACTGGCGTGGTGCCTGTTGCTCATCCCGGCGATTGTCTACGTATTGGCGGCGCCGATCTTTGATTCAATTTGGGCGACGCTTGAAGGTGACGAGAAGAATCTTGCGCTCCGCAATCCCAACTGGGGCGTTACGAATGAAGCAGCGTTTCGAAGTGCAAAATTATTCGTATTCTGCATTTTCGCGTACTTAGGCGCGTGTCTGGGGAGTTTCCTGAACGTCGCTGCGTACTGTATCCCTCGGGGAGAATCCGTCGGATTGCGAGACTCCCAATGTCCTGACTGCAACAGCAAGATTAGCCGAATCGACAACCTGCCCATTTTTAGCTACATCAATCTGGGAGGGAAATGTCGAAGTTGTGCAGGGCAGATCCCTGCTCGTTATTTGATTGTCGAAATCGTTGCTGCATTGATCTTTGGCTCACTTTTTCTTTTTGAACTCGTGACAGGCTGCAGCAACGTACCTTCAATGACCATCTTGCATCAAGGAATCCTCTGGATCATTCTTTACCCAAAGTGGCCGGTCATTGGGATCTACTTTTTCCATTGCTTTTTGATGTGTGCGGTTCTTGTTCTTGCGATCATGGAGAGGGATAACCAGCAACTCAAGCCGACCTTTGCCATTTCCACTGGCCTCGCATTCTTGATATCCGCTGCTACCTACCTTCCCATCCAACCCATCCCCCTTTTCGCCCACCTCCCAGAAGGCCTTTCCATCGAACTCAAGCCTTGGATTGAACAACTGCTCAAGTTATTGGTAGGCGGTACAGTCGGCTTCCTGATTGGTCGCTGCTTAGGGATCTCCTTTTCGGCCAAGAACTTGCCGATGCTAACATTCGCGTTTCTTTTGACCGGCCTTGCGCTGGGCTGGCAAGCTTTACTCCAAGTCTCGGTAATTTTCGGGGTGGCTGCGACGATTTACCGATACTTGCCACACAACCCAACCCGTTCGGGCTGCCGTCTGACGACGCTTTTTTTGGTCGCCATTGCAATTCACCACCCGTTTTGGAAGACGGTCGCCGATTGGTGGTGATTGAGTTAGCTTAAGGCAACGTGCCCCAAGTAAAAAACCCCGATGAACGTAATCAAACCTGCACGAATATAGTTCCATGGAAGTCGTGACATTCGGGTACTCGCGTTTGCGAAACGATTGCCAAATACTTGAACGACCATCCCAACCACGGTTAAAGAAGTTGCTATTCCGGCTGCAAAAAGGCCAATGACGACATACGCCGTAACCGGTGAACCCGAAGAAAGACCCGAAAAGTAAGCCGCCATTGCTGATGGGCAAGGCATCAAACCGAAGGCGGCGCCAAGCATAGCACTCATTGAATAGCTTGTTTTGGCAGACTTGGGATACGGGTTAGCTGAATCATCGCATTCATGTTTGTGCTGGCTGCAACCACAGGTGGCTGGCTTCGCCCGCCACGCTGACCAGCACATCCAAAGGCCGACAATCAAGACAAGCCCAGCACTCACCCACCTCATCACTTCGGTGACACCTTCGTCAGCATGATGATGGTCACCGGTGACAAGGTGATGAGTGAAATGAACGGCTGCCGCAATGGTGATTAACGAAACCGAATGAGACAGGGCACTTGAAAGCCCCATCACCAAAGGGTGGAGCAAACTCCGACGCTCCCCTGCCAAATAAAGCAACATCGCCGTTTTGCCATGCCCAGGTTCCAAGGCATGAAGTGCCCCTAACCCGAAGGCAAGTCCTAAAGTGATTTCGTGTGAATGCATGGACGATAAGGTTTGGTTTCTAAAGCTTAAATAATTCAATCCTATTACTACGGATCAGGCTTGCCAATGGTTCACTTATGTGCAGTGCGTTGGAATACAATTGTCGCCGCAAGTTGAGACCACTCGAACCACTCATCCGTTTCCGAGAGCAGGTTTTAGTTTTATCGCACAGGTTTTCGACAAAGTTGAGGCTAAGTTTTGATCAGTTCTACCAATTCAAAGAAATGGCAGGGGTTTCTCGATCAACATTTTTGAAATCGCAGAGCAACGCCGAACGCAGCTAATTGGACTTTTCGAGAGCTGACTGAGGAGTATCCAGAGCGACTAAATTGAGCGAGTTGCCGACCTACCTGGTGGAGTTTTGCTGCCTGACCTTGAACCAACCCTCAGTCAAGGTCGGCTAGAACTAGTTCGGATGCAAAGAGCGCGGTTTGAGTCGTGCAGCAGGGAAGGGGAGGGCAATCCAGACCTGCTTTAACCTCCCCGCGCGTCCGTTGCGGACAAGTTCGGCCTACTCAGTTTTGGAAACTGACCGCAACGGCGTCAACACAGGGCCAGCAGCAATGGAAGGGAGTGCCATAATATTTCCTGCCAAAACACGGACATATACACCGACAAACCTTCTATCTCACACTAAATCGCATTCTCCACGCATACCCATTAAACCAAAAATGGTATATCTACATTAGAAAATGACGGCGTAACAGTTACCAAACGTCGTACAGCGCAATTCGACACTGATGGGTTGGTAGTCTGCCGCAAGATGTGAGCGATGACCTCCTCGTCAAAAGCGGTACTTTGCATGACGATGTCATGTGCCGACAAATCCAGGTCCACGTTGCTTTTTTGACCATTGGCAGGCATAGTTTATTGAGACAGGATTCTCGCGACTCCAGCAATCATCAAAAATCGACGGGAGTGGTGCTTGCCGAATTCAGTGAATTTTTTTTGGTTCGTCGCGACTTTTAATATCGCGAATCTGCAGGAGACCCAGATGAAGCGCATTGTGATCTTAATCTTATTTATGACGGCGTCGGTTCAAATCGCACCTGCAGACGAGTTGGCCAGCTGGAAGGAAACTCCACCGATCAGTGTAGGCGTTACTGGGATGATCGTCTCGGTAACGAGCAGTTTAGACGAGCCCAAGCAAGCCCAGGCCGATACGCCACACACGGTAACAGTAATTGAGGTCATAGCGAAAACACCTGCGGATAAAAACATCCAAGCTGGTGATATCCTTGAGTCGGTCAACGGAGTATCCCTGAAAGTTGTTGATCCACGCCACATCCTTGGCGAGCAGATCAACATCTCGGAGGGGCAAGATGGCAAGATGATTTTCAGAGTCCGTCGAGAGGGTGGGGTCCGGGAAGTCATCATTTACCTGGACCCGGTCGGCAGCTACTCCAAAACATTTCCACTCAATTGCAAAAAGTCAAAGGCAATCGTCGAACAGACAGCAACCTTCATTCTCGAAACGGGCGGTCTGGAGGGAGGAATCACTGGGGCGCTCGAGTCGCTTTTCCTGATGTCGACCGGCGAAGCGAAGTACATGCCTCTTGTTGAGGAATATGCGATCCAATTGGCGGGCAAGCCCCCGTCAACCAGCACTTGGTTCCTTGGATATAACGGTCTCTTTTTGGGCGAATATTACTTGGCTACGGGCGACAAACGCGTGCTGCCGGCGATCAAAGCCAGATGCGATCAACTTACCGCTGGACAGTGGTTCAACGGATGGGGACACAACACGAATCACTGTGGCCCTGGATATGTCACGGGCGGCACTCTCAATGCCGCCGGCAATCAGGCGTTGATCACACTCATTTTGGCTCGCGAATGTGGGGTGGAAATCGACACGTCGATTTACGACAACGCCATTGTCCAATTCAGTCGATTTGCTGGGCGCGGTGGAGTGCCGTACGGCGACCATCACCCAGAACTATGGTGGTCATCCAACGGGAAGAACGGCGGACTGGCAGCAGCACTCACCTTGCTTCCACAGAAAAAGTTTCAGGGCGGCGCGGCGCTGCTTGCTCTCAGCGAAACCGATTCGTACTTTGACAACGAAGGCGGGCACGGTTCGTGTTTCGGCAACCACACGTGGCGAAACATCGTCGATGCGCTGGTGATGGACCATCCCTCGGGATCGTGGCGGAGACACAAGGATCAAATGATATGGCATTTCGAGCTCAGTCGCATGCCAGGAGGTGGCTTTCGCGTTCCCCACCCAGGCGGTCATGGCCCCATTGGCAAGGCGCCCCATTTTCAAACGGGGCTGATCGCAATGGCCTACACCTCTCATTTACGTAACCTACGTATCAACGGCAAACCCCGCACACAACATTCGGTTGAATACAAACCCACAGCGGGCGAGTTGGCTGTGGAGATCGACGATTTCCAAAAAATTGATTGGGTCGACGGAGTCGTTGTCAAAATCAAACCTCACGAAATCGCCAATATTTTTAAGACCGTCTACGATGCTGACGGAAAACCGTTAGCTCGGCAAACGAATGCCTCAAAGAACCATCCAGCCAAGAAAAAAATGCCGGCCCAGTGGTACTACAACGTCATGCACCATTACTCACCGCAAGTACGTGCCTGGGCGGCCAATGGCTTAGGCTATCTTGGCCACGACGCGATTCCATATATCGCTAAGGCGTTGCACAGCAAAGACGCACGACTTCGCGTTGCAGGTCTCAACGCGATCAGCGGCGCGACCGGTTGGAGCCCCGGAAAGACTGAGTCAAAAATCACAAGAGAGATGCTCAAGAAACATTTCCTTCCCAGTATCGTCAAGACGCTTGAGGACGAGTCACTACCAATGTGGGAACATCGACACGCCCTGATGGCGATGAGTTGCGCAGACAATGCGTCGATCAAAGCGAACTTCAAGTCAATCAAACCATTCTTCTTTGAAGATGAATGGTGGTTGCGAGTTGCCGCCTTCAAGTCCATTGAACCGCTAATTCAAGACGCCGACGCAATGCGGACCTTAATGCCTGCAATGCTGGCCAGCTACGATGATGATATTAATTTACCCGCCCGACGCTGGGGTGCGACAAGCGTCTTCAAGGCCGCCATCGCCGCGAATCCGAAAATTAAGGATGAGCTTGTCGCAGCAATGGCCAAGAGCGTAAATAACATCAAACTCCGCGAAGGTTTTCATCAACCTATCGATTTGAACAACATCTTTGAGACGTTACGATACGTCAATATGAAGAAGAATCCGGAACATGCGATCCCCCTTCTGCCGGCGATTGAACGCATCTACCCCAACATGGAACCCTTGCCGGCAACATGGACAATCACTGGAGCACGATGGGGTAACATTGGCCTCGCCAAAGCGGCAATAACGCTTGAAGAAGAAGGTAGACCATTCGTCGCCACCATGAAGCGAATCTACCCAAATCTTAAAACACGAAACAAGAACGGCAAACAAGGAAAGCCGTTGACCGAAGCCCAAGCGATGCTTGAAAAGACGGTCAAGGAATGGGAAGCCAGTTACGGCGAGGTGAAAATCGACTAGTTTTGCACGCCCACCAACGTCGACAAAATGAGCTCACCTCCTGCTAAAACCATTTTATTGGAACGACCCCATCTATTCCAGTCGCCGCGGCGGTGAGCGAGGTTCCGTCACTGGCAGTGCCCGCGAAAGCTCTACCCTCTTTCGCGTTCTTGATGAATTCTCCAACTGCTGGCTTGAACCGTGCGCTCATCAAAAAGAAAAAGCGTTTCAAAATTCCCAAAAATGAGTTTAAATTCGTCGCAGCTTGTTCACCGCTTGCGGTCCGCCCTGTTTCCGCCTTGACGAAAAAATAGTTGAAAAAATAGTTGTTTACACTAACCCAGAAACAGCCATGACACCGATTTACCGACCAAACAGCCTCAGCCCAGTCCTTAAAACGCACCATGGCTTCCGGCTCACAAAAATATCCGTCAGCGGGAACTCGGGGCTGGAAAGCATTGCCTCAGGGTTAAAAATCTGCTGATTGAGTCACTCGACGCGAGGCAGCTTAAGCCAAATCGGCCGAGGATTCTGGACCAGCGTTGTGCGGCAGAATTCAATGCCGTTAAAAGAATTGCCTTCACTTTTGTAAGGGTAATTCGCTTTAAACAAGCGCCCCGGCTTGCTAGCGATCTGCTTGGGACATCTTGATACTTCAGTGATGCGCGGCTTGGCTAATTACTTAACCGAACTCGCTCGCTAAATAAATTCTTTTGATGATTCAAGAACTAACGGCCTTGACCCTTCGTAATAGTGAATGATAATGTCGAATAGTCGGGCTGCCATCACCGAATCAATTGGTTTTGGCTTTAGAGATGCGTTTTAAGCAATTAACAACTTGCTTTTTCATTGGGTACCTAGGGTTATTATTAAACCTGGGGCCGTCGCTGCATCATGCCCATTTCTTCGGCCTGCACGGCCACGACGCTAGTTCGAACTCCGGAGACCACACAAGTTGTTGTGCTGGGCATTCCCACCGGCCAGCAAGCACGCCTTCGAAAACTCAACCGGAAACTGTCCAGTCTGAGCACGATTGTGCGTTTTGCAAGTTTTTCGATCAGTTTCATGTAACGCTTACAACCTTCGACCAACGAGAGTGTTTTCCTGCCGGTCGATTGCTCCATGCTCATCGGCCATCTGCCGCTTTTGCGGCCTTTTTGAATCCGACTGCGCGCGGACCGCCCGTTTTCGTTTGAAAACGGGTACCGCGAGCTGTTGGAACCCTTTTCATTGCGCGATCAGAATCAGCAGTGAAATATCTTTGGCTATCGGATTTCCAGGAATCCAATTGAATTAGGCCATCTGAACTCGGCGACGTTTGTTTGCCGCCCAGATCAAATATTCTAGCCATCAAATTTCTATTTCGTTGTTGAGTACCGCAACCGCCCACCAATCCGGTGTTTTTAGTTGCGAGTTTTTCTGTCGCTTGTTGCCGGCAAACCAAGTTGTGTTTGGGCAAAGTGAATTTCTCCAAAGGTCAATTGCCTGAGGATTGGGTTCTCTGCTCAAAACCACAGCTTCTAAACCACCGTCGTGGGCGCCCGCCATGTTCTGGCGGCCCGACTAATCCGTTGTTCTAAGTGGGTTGTCCGCGGCGGCTTTTTGGTTTTTTACACCAGTTCGTGTCCATGATCGCTTTCGGCGATGTGCGATTCTCAGTCAGTTCAATCAATTAGGAATAACGTTGTGTTAAGCAAAAGCGCTCAGACGACATCCGTCCACAAAGGTTTTACTTTGGTAGAGCTATTGGTCGTAATCGCGATCATTGGAATCTTGATTGGCATGTTGTTACCGGCCGTACAAACGGTTCGAGAGGCAGCGAGGCGAACGACCTGTGCCAATAACGTCAGACAGATTGCTTTAGCCGTTCACAACTACGAGTCGGCACATCAGAAGTTTCCAGTCAATCAAGTAGGCCCTGGAGCATCCGATGGATCGGGGGGATTTGGTTCCGGCTATTACAGTTGGCTGGTTCCATTGTTACCTAACATTGAACAAGGGAACCTCTACGACTCCTTCAACCTAAACATGAATAATGGTGACGGCGATAGCTACAAAATAAGTAATTCGCATCCCAATGCGATTGCAGCCAACACGCTTGTCCCTGTCTTTTTGTGCCCATCAGATACACCGAATCGGAACAACTCAATTATCCTTGGATCAGCCAATCCCGCCCCTGGCAATTACGCAGGAAACTTGGGATGGCCTTCGTACACCACGGGTTATTCAGGCGAACGATCGTCACCTGGAAGACATAACGGGGCAATCCCGGTGATTCATCCCTCGACGCCTGTTGCATGGCACGCGAGCAAGATCGGCATGGCGAGCTTTCAAGATGGAACTTCCAACACAGCTCTCCTCTCCGAGCGTTTGATCCAATCTGGCAACAGCGCGTCAGCGATCAACAATGGTGACAAGCGTCTTCGCTCTCTTCACATCCTTGAACGATTCGAGACATTGCCGGCAATCGTTGACCAGATGTCAAGTTCGCACGCCCACGTCTTTGAATCGGCACACATTGGTCGCTCTTGGTCGAGCGGCTCCCCATTAGTTGCGCCAACCTACATGCACGTCCAAACTCCGAATTCCGAAATTGGTCACTACGACACCAGTATGGATGAAGGAGATTTTGTAGTGACCGCCAGCAGCCAGCATCCAGGAGGGGTCAATTTGGCGTTAGTTGATGGATCGGTTCGTTTCGTTTCAGACTCTGTTTCCCGAGAAACTTGGTGGGCCGTTGGAGGTCGGGACGACGGTCGAATTGAGTCTCTCTCGAATTAGTTTTCTTTATTGATTTTTTACTAGGATTATTTAGATGAAGTTTCACGTTTTCTATTCGATCGTCATTCTCACAATGACATCATCGAATTTATTTGCCCAACACGCCGGCGATCTCGAGTTCGGCTATGACAGTTTAGCCGCTCCAACATCGTTTGTAATTGAATCAACTGATTTCACAAGCGATGGGTTTCTCTATTTCGAAAGCGAAATGGAAGAACTGGACCCATTTAACCCAGGTGATTTCAGCTCTGATGAACCTGGATTTACGACCAACGATGGCGAAGGACTACTCGTCAATGAAGGCGACCAAATTTGGTTGAACGCAGTAGACGCTTCCTCCCGCTCCACGTTTGGAGTTGGTTACGTCAATTATTACGATCCGACATCAGGCACTCTGACATCGCTAGGACGACTCGGGATTTATGACAATTCTGGCTCAACATCTGATCTCATTCTAAGTGGTGGCTCGATTGAATCCGGACCCAACACGCAGTTCATTGGACTCGGCGACGTCGACGGTGATGTTCACGACCATTTAATTGTCGACCTCTTGGATGATGCCACAGCACCGAATGGCGCCTATGGTGTGATGTTCGAATTACAAAGCGATTTTTCAGCGGCTGACGGAACGATGGACCTGACTTCAGATGCTTTTTGGATCGTCTGGAATCATGGCATGTCTGATGCCGATTTCGATTCTCTAGCGCTCCCAGCCTTTGGGGTCTCAGCAGTTCCAGAACCGGGTAGCCTTAGCCTCCTCGCGTTTGGAGTGCCTGCTTTAGTCCTGCGTCGTCGCCGGAAGAGAGCTTGATTCGATTCCGCAGTTTTCAATCGTTTTCTCCCTACCCGCTGTGTCGGGTAGGGGGCAGGCGATTAAGCAACCCAGCAGTTTTTATCTCGTGCAAGATGAGTCTCTCTCCACAACAACTCCAACTTCGAACGAGGCGAACTCTCAATGAAATTGCAAAAGCTAAAGCAGACCTTGCTTTGGGTGTCTCGCGTTGCGAATCACGACTTCTGTCCTAATTGGAACTGGTTGATCCACTGGATCAAACGGCCTTTGGGAGGGGTGGTCATCTCGATCTTATTCTCCTTCTTGATCGGGGTATTTGTTGGGCCGCAAGGATATGTAATGGCATTTGCATTCCTGACCTTGCTTGCCCTTGGATTGACATGGCCATGGCTTTCCATGAAAGGAATTCGCTGTGATTTGATCCTACCTGACCACCGAGTTGAGGAAAACCAAGAACTGGTGATCACATTTCGTGTCAAAAACTATTGGCCGCTGCCAGTTTTCGGCCTGATGGTCAGAGGCGACTTCTTACAGGAAAGCGATGAAGCTGAATCCGTTGCATTTTCACTCAAGCGCGTTGGGGCATGGTCAGAGTCCAATTTTTCAATCCCAATCACACCGCGCCGCAGAGGCCGCTTGCCAAACGGAGACGTATCGGTCGCCAGTGGCTTCCCATTTGGCTTGATGGATATTTCCAAAGAGGTAAATTACTCTCAAAGCGCACTGGTCTGGCCATCTTGCGTCCCTCTGGAAGGATTTCCGGTTTCCGACTCGACTCGGTTTTGCCTGCAGGGCGCACTCCGTGACAGAGACGGTAGCGATGGCGATTCGATCGGCGTTCGCAGTTATCGCATTGGCGATCGGTTGAAGAATATTCACTGGGCTCAATCAGCTCGCTCCCAAAAATTAATGGTTCGAGAACGCCAATCGATCACTTCGACGGGTGCAACCGTCGTTCTCCATCTTTCGCCCGGCGGCTATGACCAACACGGGGCTAACAGCAGTTTCGAATGGACGATTCGAATTGCAGCCAGCATCTGCAGTCATCTCCACGAAACCGACTCGCCCGTTCAAGTGATTGCCATTGGATTACATGGCCAGAATCGACTGTGCCAGAACAACCGCAACGGTCTCCGTCCGATCATGGACTTTCTCGCGAAATTACCGACCCTTGCAGAAGCCATGGACTTGTCAGCAGGGCAGTTAAGTCAACCAAAACACTCGCTGACAAAGATGATCCGTGGTCATTTGTTCGCCATTGGCTCAAGCGAGTCGATGCAAACCCAATCGGTGGGATGCCGCAATCTCACCTCAAACGTTACCCCGATTATCGTTGACCTTGACAGGTTAAAAAGCGAAGGCAAACTGCCATCCCCCCTAACAACCGCAAGTTCTCCTCGCACCAGCAAATGCGGTCCGCGGAATTCAAGCGAATCGATCGTGATCGAAGCAACGCATGCCGTCCCCACAGAACTAACCAACGGATGGGATCGGAGTTTCAGCGATGCAGTCTAGTTCCAACATCAAATCCAAACAGAATTTAGCTTTCAGCCAAGCTACTTCTGCTGCTGGAACTGCTTACAAGACTCCCGTTAATCTCCTACCCAACGTTGGCGTTCTTGTGGTTGCGCTATTGGCCATGGCCACGGTGCAAATATTCCGCAGCGAGCACTCCCGAAGCCCACTAATTCTCGTTGCTGAAGTTCTGATATTTTCAGGTTTGCCGTGGATTATCTACGGCATCTTGAGATACAGATCAAAAACCGATTCCGGTTTGACTTTCTCAAAAACAAGCGTCTTTGGTTTTCAATTGGGTGCGATTCTGATCGGACTTCTCGTCGTGATATGGCACCTCACGACTCGCCCGTTCGGCACTGGTGATGCAAATGAACTTATTGCTTTGCTGGCAATTCAAAACGTTGGTTGGTATTTGGCTGTTTTCTCAAAAGTGCCGGGGTTCGAGAAAGCCAGTTCAATCCTCAGTGGTGCGTTAGTGTTTTTTGTGTGTTGCATGGCCAACGACTGGAAGATATTTCTAGTGGCGGGGATTTTCGCATTTGTAGGTTTGTGGTGGCTCCTGGGCCAGTATTGGAGCCGTTTGGAAAACAAAGCGATTGACGGTGATTCACGAGCACTCAAACTTCACAGCTCTGCTGTCTCATTAACGATGCTGGCTGTGATTTTGGTCGCCTGCATTGCCGCCGCTGTCCCCCTCACCAAAACGGGAATTTCCCTAGAGGGCTTCATGCCGTTTTCGGGAGGTGACAAAGGAAGTCAAAGCGAGTTTGCGATCGCCGGAATCGGCGATGGAAACATGTTAACCGCAGGCAACAATGCGACAACCTCCGGTGCTGTGGAATCCGATCAGTTCATTGAGGATCGCAAACCTTCGCTGTATGACATTACTTCGGAGCGCTACAACGGTCCCATCGTAAAAAGGCCGCGCAACAGAGCGGTGTCTTTGGACGCGATCGCAAAGCACTTACACAAAGTCAAGCAATCGGAGCAGGCTGGACGCACCTTCCGTACGATGCGAAATTCAGACGAAACGACCGACATTGAACTTGAGGCCCGGATCACCAAAGCATTGTTTTTTGTCGAAGGTTCCGTGCCCGCGAGGTTTTCGATCAACAATTTCTTTGAATTTGATGGCTGGGATTGGAGCTCAACCTCGAGTGATTCAGAGTCCCCCAAGCCACGGCAAATCAACCTGATCCATCAAAACGGCCTGCCGATTTTCAAAATCGTTCGGGGTATGGCGAGCTATTTGACGGGAGGACGTGCTCATCGCGTCAAGATCATGCGGCTTGATTCCAGTGCAATTCCTGCACCAGCATTACTGCAACAATGGCACATCCCATTGGTCGACCAACTGGAACTGTTTTGTTGGGGTGACGCTGACCTGATCGAAATGGACGGCCAATGCATTCCGTCTCACAGCATTATTGACCTCCAAAGTCACGTTCCGAACTACCATTTGCTGCGAGATTACAAGAATTTCCAGCATGACTTACCCACCCCCCACACCAACCGCTCCGCTGCCGAATCAAAAAACTCCAAGTTTCTTCAAGTCCCAACAAATGCATCGCAATCCGCAATTCAGATGTTGGCAAGCCAGTGGACCGCAGGACTCAAGCCTGGTTGGAAACAAGTCGAGTCGATTGTTAATCACCTGCGTAGTGATTTCGATTTAAACCAAAACTGGCAAACGGACGAGCAAGTCGATGACTCGGTTCATCATTTCTTGAATCAGGGAGGAGGACCTTCCTACATGTTTGCCACATCCTGCGTAATGGCATTGCGATCAGCAGGATACAAAACGCGTCTGGCTAGTGGGTTTCTGGTGCAAAAAAAGGACTACGACTCGCTTGCGCGACAATCGATCGTCACCTCGGATAACCTCCACATGTGGCCTGAGGTATGTCTCGACGGAGAATACTGGATCCCCGTGGAACCAACGCCCGGTTATCCAATTCCCTACAGCACGCAAACGGTGTGGCAGTGGACCACCGCCAAAGCTCTGATGTTTTGGCGTTGGATGCTGAAAAATCCGTTTACTGTAATTTTATTTATTGGCTCGGTTTCCCTGGCAATTTTATTTCGAGCTGAATGGATCACATCGCTGATGCTGGGATGGTGGTTTCTAGTTCGGACATTTTGGCCACAAAGGTTATTAAAAGCGACCCAACAGTTGATTGACCTTCGATTCTGGTTCGCCGGTGACCAACGACCCGGCTCGCAAACCATCGACGTCTGGTACACACGAGTTGAGTCAAACGCAATGGTTGCATTTTTCAAACTTTGGAATGCCAAAAATTACTCTGAAAAGTCGACTCCGGCGCCGCGCCGAGAACTTGTTCTGACGTGCCAGAGTTCTATCAATTCACTCTCGCTTAAACGCATTCGAGATTTCCGCAACCGTCAAGCAACCAAGACCCCCTAATCAATGATGATACAGCAAAATGAAAACAAGGGGCTTGCTTCGGCCGCCGCTCTTCAATCGACCGAAGAATTTAAGAGTAGTATTCAATCGCTTCGCTCGCGGTTGAATACAGCTTTGGTTGGCAAAAGCGATGTCATTGAAATGGTCATTGCTTGTGTACTCGCCCGAGGTCATCTGCTGTTTGATGATTTGCCCGGACTTGGGAAAACGACGCTGGCCAAAGCCCTGGCAGCCTCGCTTGGAGGGGATTTTTCTCGGGTCCAATGTACACCTGACCTCCTCCCTACAGATATCTCGGGATTCAACGTATTCAATCAAAAAACACAAGAGTTCGAATTTCGACGCGGCCCCGTTTTTTCCGATCTTCTATTGGCGGATGAGATCAATCGGGCCACCCCAAGAACGCAGAGCGCGTTGTTCGAAGCCATGGCGGAAAGACAAGTCACGATCGACAACAACACGATGCCTCTGGCCTCAACCTTTCTCGTAATCGCAACTCAAAATCCAATTGAAAGCCATGGTGCTTACCCTTTACCCGAAGCACAACTTGACCGTTTTGCCATCAAGTTGAGCATTGGTTATCCAGCTCGTTCCGACGAAATCGAAATGTTGGGAGACAACATTGGCAGTTCCGTGAAAGCTGACGAACAACACGCCGTGATCAGTCTAAGCGAACTGAGCCAAATCCAGGCTGCGGTCCAAAGCGTCGAAGTCACAGAATCAGTTCGCGGCTACTTTGTTGATCTCGCCACTGCCACAAGGCAACATTCAGATATTGAAATTGGATTGAGTCCGCGTGGCGTGATTATCTGGCAAAGAATGGCACAAGCCTGGGCATATTTGCAAGATCGCAAGTTTGTCATTCCTGACGATATCAAGACCGTCGCAAAGCCTGTCTTACAATTGCGAATCGCAAGCAATTCTAGCAATAACGATTCAACCATCGATGAAATCATTAACTCAGTCAACGTACCGGGAATGTAAAGTGAAGCTTAAAAAAGTAGAATGGTCAGTCTGTTTCATTGTAATGTGCGGACTGTTGGTTGGCTGTGACATGGCAACCCAACAAACCCAATCGAACCAAGAGAAGTCCTCACAAAAAAACGCAGATGCCGACACGCACTCGCATCCAAACCTGTCATTGCACAAGCCAAAAACACTTGTGAACGCAGTCCAACGTCTCAGTCAAATGCATGACTCGCTGCGTGCCGATGGCGAATTCCCAACTCCCATTACGATTCAATACGTCGAAGTAATACATGGGCAGGGTGCATCCGGGCATTCGCATTTCTATTCCGCAACGGAGTACGATGCAACCGAAGGTGATGGCGAGCACGATGGCCACCCTGGTCATCACAGCGAAGAAAACGAAACAGTCAAATACCACTCGATGGAGGTTGACTTGCGAACCGAATTGACGGACATCGTCGGCTGGTTGCCTGATATCGCAGCCAAATCCAACCTCAATGAAACCGATTGGAATGCCGTCAACTCCGTTTCAGACAATCTCACGAAGATCATCGCAGCAATTCCAGCGGACGCCTCAGACGCTTCGTTTCGCGAGTCTTGGAAACAGAAATCAGCAGAGATTAAAGTCATGCTGGACGAACTGCAAGCATTTGTCGATTCCTCGGGGACCGCGAAGTGATTGAGTACTTTCTTGCCGGCGGCACTTTGCGGGGTGCCCAAGTCATCATGGACGCCTCGATTTGGATTGCTTTTGGCTGCTTCATCGCAGCCATCTTTCGCAACATGCTTGGCCCTGAAAAAACTCGATCGCTGTTTGGCAATCAAAGTCGTTTTGGTTTGTTGATCGGCTGGGGCATCGGCATGCTTTTGCCTGTCTGTTCTTTAGGCGTCATCCCTGTTGTCCGCGAGCTTCATCGGTCGGGTGTCAAGCAAGGGACCATCATCGCATTTGGTTTGACAGCACCGCTATTTAATCCGCTCTCGATCCTATACGGCCTGTCGCTTTCGGATCCAATCGCCATTGTTGTTTTTAGCGCTGCGGCGATGCTGGTTGTGACGGGACTGGGCATGGTTTGGGGAAAATTTGTGGCCTCTGACACGCCAGCAAATCTCGGCTCATCAGAATCAGCCAACGCCGTTGCCACGTCAGGCATACGTCGATCATTGGCAGTGATTCGCACCGCCTCAACTGAAATGATCAGCTGGTCCATTGTCTTTATTGCAATCGGCATTTTGGCCTCCGCTGCCACATCCGTCGCCTTCGAACATGGGTCACTTCAAGGTGAAACAGAACCCGACAATATTTTTGCTCCTGCCTTCATGGCTTGTTATGTGGCTCCTGTCTATTCGACGCCGCTTTTGGCGATGAGCCAAATAGGAGGCATGTTTCAACACGGAAATTCAGTGGGGGCGGCATTCTCACTTTTAATCCTTGGCGCCGGGATTAATATTGGATTGCTTTGCTGGTTTGGATCTGCATTTGGGTTGCGACGAGTCGCGATGTTCTTTGGATTATTGCTATCGTTGACTTTGACACTGGCGTATGCCATGGACAAACCACTCTACCCCAAGGGGGTCAGTCCCGCAGGTCATACTCACGCGTTTGATGTTTACACCCACCCCTTTCACAAAGGGCAACCTCATTTGTGGGATACCGCACGCGATAGTATTTCCGAGTACCAAGAAAAAAGTGGTGGTGCATATGGCGTGAGACTACTGGGGATTCTGATCCTCATAGGAATCGCTTTTCGAGTAGTCGAATCACGGTGGGATCTGGAGGGCTGGTTTGCACGCCAACCCAAGGCTCCATCGAAGTGGGACATCGCCTTGCCTGCCTGGGTCATCGGGATGGTCGCCTGCGTTGGCTTGGTCGTTGCCAGTATTTTTGGAACTTATGTTTATTACCCCGGACCCACTTGGCTATTAAAAGACCTCTCTGCCATCAACGCCAATTGTGTTGTCGCAGCCAAAACGGGTGACTGGGAAGCCGTTGACAAATGGGTGGTCTATTGCGACGACCTTTCCCGACGTCTGGAAGTCGGTGTCTTCCTTCGAACTGGAACCATCAGTGATTTCAAGCGAGCCAAAGCCAGCGCCTATCGTGACAAACTTGATGAACTAAGAGACGACATCGCGGTCGGGCAAACATCGAGGATTCAAGAACAGGCAATCGAACTGCTCCAATCGTATCAACAAATGAGTGCAGCATTTCGAGACGTCAAACCGAGACAGAATCCCCCACGGTAACGCCATTAGGCAAATCCCCTGTCGCCGTTTCTATTTTGCCACTCTCTCAAACGTCGTTTCCAACAGCAACCCTGTAAGCCTCCGCAATCTCATCAAGCCCCGTGATCGTCAGTCCGAGATCACGGATCAAGCCATCTTGAATTTTGTAGATCCAACTATGAACCGCCAGTTCCTGCCCCTTCTCCCAAGCTTGTTGAACGACCGTTGTGTGACAAACATTGTGAGCTTGCTCGACCACATTGAGTTCACATAACCGATCATGACGTTCATTTTCGTCTTCAATATCTTTCAGAACGGCTTCGTGCTTATTGCGCACATCCCGAATGTGGCGCAGCCAGTTGTCGATCAGTCCGAGATGGCGATTCTGACTGGCGGCCTTCACTCCACCGCAGCCATAGTGCCCGCAAACAATAATATGTTTTACTTTGAGTACGGCGACCGCAAATTCAATTACGCTCAAACAATTAAAATCCGTGTGAACAACCACATTGGCAATATTGCGATGCACGAAGACTTCACCTGGTAGCAACCCAACAATCTGGTTGGCGGGGACACGACTGTCTGAGCAACCAATCCACAAATACTCAGGTATCTGTTTCTTGGCCAACTCAGAAAAAAAGCTGGGGTCTTCGGCATTGAGGTTTTCGGCCCATGATTTATTTTTTTGAATCAAGTCTGGCAATCCGTGCATGGCCGTGAACACTCCCCAAAACTGAACTGCGCTGAGGCAGTCGTAATAAATCAATCTTTTTATTAGCTGTATCTGACTCTAAATATAGTGCCCCGTAGCGGCTCCGCAACCAACAGGGCAGTTTGCCATCGCGGCCCAATCTCGCAAGCTTCACATGACATCAAGATGTCATGTTTACCATCGAGCTCAACTAAAGGCGCAGCCAAAATGACACCGCCAACGTTTTAACTTTAAATCGAGTCGAGTTCACGAAACAACTCTCGGCAAATCAAACCGGCGTTGAAGCAGCAATCATCCCAAGGAAGTCGATTTGACGCCGCACTGTTTCTGGTAGTTACAAAAACAATTAACTTCAGAATTCAGTTGTTTTCAGAGAGAGCTTTGTAGAGCATGGATGCGAATTTTGGCAACTGATCGGCGAGCTGATGAAGACGGTCGCGTCCTTCCGTTTCATTGAGCATGCCAGGCAAAAACGAAAGTGTTGAATCAGCAAAGTCCCCGAGGCCCATCGCCCAATTTGGAAAGAGACGCGTCTGAACTAGGGCGTCCTCATGAATTTCAAACTTCACATGCCGATCATCACAATTTAACCGTTCAATCAGATCGGCGATCGCATTCGGGGGTCCCTCAATCACCTGCAGAAAACGACCATTATCATGCAGCAACATACCGGTAATTCCATCAAGGCTATTGTAACCACGCGCCTCGTGTAATATGTCGAGCAACCAACGCTGGTTAACCGGAAACGCGGCCTGACTAGAGTAGATAACGCGACGCAACATACACAATAAAACCTCGATGAAACGATAGAGAAGGTCGGACAGTTTGGCATTGCTTCACGACATTTTCAACACGAGTCGAACAAATTGTGAAAAACAAGACGTTCCAAACTCGCAAATTGCTCGAGTTCCGTAGAACCACCCGTCCGCAATTGACTGCCCCACGGGTGCCTCCCGTGAATAAAACCGAATATTCGTCACTTGCGACCGACGCTGATCCCGTACTTCTTCATTAGCGTTAATGATGCCTGGAGCAAGGTTTGATCGTCAAGCACTTCCTCATAGACGGCGATTTCAGCAATACTCCCCTGAAAGAAAAACCTCTTGCATTTTCCATCACAGCCAATCACGTGTGAGGCCTCCGCAGCAAGACTACCAATCGTTTCCCCGCTCGATTGAAGTTGCCCGTTGGAAAACAACTCATAGATGTTTAATTCTTGGTTATAGCGGATGGCACAGACCATCGGCGTATCAACCGGAATTATCCTCTTCGCCTCGAGAACCTCTTTCCGAAAACGAGGGGTCTTGTTGTAGTTCCATACCCATGAATAAGTCCCGACGGCATCGAAGTACTTCCTTTCGACGATCAGTCTAGTATGACCTCCCAATGCGAGGATATGTCCATAACCAACACCTTTTGTTTGCCCAAAGCTACAAACAACCAGCACCGTCGCATTCGCACCGGTTAGAATGGGAGTCGTGGCCAAAAATTCATTTCTTTCGCTTCCGCCGAACTTGATCGCAGGTCGGTTGGCAAAATGATTGGCCTCCCAGCGCGGACGTGACTCCGCGTGGACCTGCCAAGCTGAGGAGGCAGGGGTGTGGGAAGATGTCCCTGAGAATCGTCCCACAGTAGCCAAATTCTGCCATGAAATCACGCGTGAGTCACCGTCAAGCTGAATCCCTTGTCCTGCTTCGAACCACATGACTAGATCATGACGTTGGGGGAGTTTGGTGATCGCAGCAAGATCCTCCGGGAGTTCTCCGGCACGTGTGGCGGTTCGAATAAAATCCTCTGGGCGAACGGGGATCAACTCGGTTGCCCGACCTGCTTCCTTGGGAACACGCACTGCCATGGTCTCTTTCAGTTGTTGACTGGAATTCCTAGCAGCTCTGGAATCACCTGCATTAATTTGCTCCAAGGACTCGGTCGCAAAAAGCTCAACTTCACCATCGAAGACGTGGGTTTCGGAATTACCGTTGGCGTCAACACTCACGCCAAATTCGGTTCCGTGATCGATAACGCGGCTATTGGGTGTTTGAATTTCAAAGCCGATGGCTTCTGCGGGCACAGTTGCCGTCAGTTTTCCAGAGTGCAAAAAACCACTGTTGTCCGAAACAATTTCCAACTCGGCGGGCCCCTGCAAAGTGACCTGCGCTCCTCGATTAAATTCAAGCACTGCGAGACCTTCAGAAAGTCGGACAGATTGCCCCGCTTCAAACTCGTGAGGGTTTGTCAGGCTCCATTTTTCATCCTGCATGACGCAATCAATTCGCTGGATCACCCGAGCAACGAAGTTGGCTTTGTGAACGTTAGCGTCACCCACGTCTTGATCACGCGATTGAATTACCAATAGCGATAGGATTGCCAACAGACTTGCCGAGACAGCCACCGCGCCGTACCGCATCCATGAAAACATCCGTCCTTGATTGGGGAGATTGTCCTCCGTTGCTACTCGCAAGCGACTGGGCGAACCGCCGCTCCTTAAATCCAGATTCGCTGTGACCGCGTCGCGAAGTGAGTCGGCTTGCAATGCGACGCGGGTGTCAAAGTGGGTCGCCGACCAAAGCATGAACTGTTGAGCGTGCGAGGAATCCTCAGCAAGCCAAACCTCTAAACGATGGAGCTCCTCCTGAGACAGTAACCCATCAACATAACGATCGAACAGTTCTTCGAATTGGTTCATTTTGACACCCCCTCAGCAGTGACGGTTCGCAACACGCACTCTCGAAGACTTGCCCGAGCACGATGGAGCGTTACCGCGATCGAACTCGAAG
>JAQWLH010000239.1 GCA_029247405.1 Mariniblastus sp. | reverse complement strand
ACGAAAAAGTACACTTCGCGTTGCCCTAACCGCACTGTGATCCGACTGTCCCAAAGGATTTAAGATGGAAGCCAGATTTAGTCTACGCTTAATTGTTGCACTTCAGTTTTTCGCCCTTTCCATCGTCGCCTTGCCAACTTTTATAAATGCCGGAGAAGACTCAGGCATTTCAAGTTCGCCCCATCCGCAACCCGCGGTCAATGCGGTCTCGCGTGAGAGCATTTTGGCGATTAGCAGCAAGATCGACAGCCTCGTAAATGCCCAACTCGATGCCAAAGGTGAAAAGCTAAATCCGCTGTCGTCAGATGAAGTCTTCCTCCGCCGAGCCTACCTCGACATCATTGGACGCATCCCGACAATTAACGAAACTAAAAAATTCTTGGCCTCTAGCAGTAAGTCCAAGCGGACTGACCTCATTGACGATTTGCTTGATTCGTATGGCTATGTAAGTCGACAATTCAACTTCTGGGCTGACACACTGAGAGTGAAATCACGACTCCCGGGTCAACTTCAGGGAGTTTCATACATCGACTTCATCAAGGACTCCCTCGAAGAGAACAAGCCTTACGATCAATTCGTTCGAGAGCTTGTTACTGCCCAGGGTGCCAACCTTGAACGCGGCAATGGTGCGGTTGGATATTACCTTCGCGATCGCAACATGCCCGAAGACAACATGTCCAACACGGTTCGAATCTTTCTCGGTACCCGACTGGAGTGCGCCCAATGCCACGACCACCCTTTCGACAAGTGGACGCAGCGGCAGTATTTCGAAATGGTGGCGTTCACGGGTGGTATTCGATATCGAAACCCAGATGCCAATTCCAACGTCGGCCGACTTCGTCAACTGGTTCGAAAAGGTGAAATCTCGCAGAAAAACCAGGGCATCGTCAATCGACTTTCGCAATCGGTTGGCCACGGCATTTCCGGAAGCGGGACTGGCTTGGCCACACTTCCTGAAGGCTTTCTCGGCGAAGACGGTTACGAAGGCGAAGTCATCACCGGCAAAACCATGTTTGACAGAAAGAAACTCGTTGATTCAAAAGTTCCGACAAAGGCGAAAAATTCAAAAGTAAGGAAACCGAAGGGCAACGCACAGCAGGGTTACATCCAAGGTGCCAAAGCACTCAACTCACGCGAAGCTTACGCCAATTGGATGACCGACCCAACCAATCCACGTTTTGCCAAGGTGATCGCAAACCGACTTTGGAAACAAACAATGGGACTGGGCCTGATCGAGCCAATCGACATCATCGAAGACAATACCGTCGCGTCAAACCCTGAGCTAATGGACTATTTGACCGAAACCGTTGTTGCATTGAATTTTGATATGAAACAGTTTTTACGTGCGATCTACAACTCGAACACGTATCAGGCCGCGGCTTTCAATGCGGATGTAGCCGACCCTCAGAAGTTTAACTTCAATGGCCCGTTAGTTCGGCGAATGACAGCAGAGCAAATTTGGGACTCATTAATGGTACTGACGGCTCCTCGATTGGATGAGCGTTATGATTCAAGCAAGGAATCCCGATACGCTTCGCTCGGTGGAGATTCGTACTCCGTTTATGAGAAAATCAATTCAATGAGCCTCGCTGAACTCAAGCAGGCTGTTGAAGGATTATCCTCACCGAGTCGAAAGAAAAGCAAGAACAGCTACAAGGATGACCCTGAATACAAAAAGATGATGGCTCAGAGAAGCCGACTCAACAAACAGCTTTCCATGGCTCGAAAGAAAAAAAACACACAGCTTCAGCGGAATTTGATGATTGATCTTGCCAAGTTGACAGCGAATTACCGGCAATCCCGCCAAACAGGCAGTTACCTCCGGGCATCAGAGATGACATCACCTGCACCGGCGGGCCACTTCCTGCGTCAGTTTGGACAATCCGATCGCGAACAGATTGAAAACGCCAACACGGACCCCGCAGTCCCTCAGGTCCTCTCAATGATGAACGGCTATGTGGAGGAAAAAATCGCCCGCGATCCAGCAAGCGTCCTGATGCAAACGGTTTTAAAAGCAAAAGATGAGAAAGAATGCACCGACATGATTTTCCTCTCAATGCTTAACCGAAAACCAACCTCCAAGGAAGCTCGCGAATGGAAAAAGGATTTCTCTAACGCGGTCAAACAAAAAGACCAAGCCAAAGTCAAGGAAGTTTATGCTGACTTGATTTGGACATTGGCCAATTCAAACGAGTTTATTTTCGTCAAGTAAAACTTGGAAATAAAACTTCTTCAAACAATTTCTTCACGCCGTTTTGGGCAGTCTTCACGAGTACGAAATGCAACAATTTAAAAGCATCAAAGATCCATTTACCCGCCGTGCGTTTGTCACCGGAGCCGCGAAATCACTCCTCGGTATCGGCAGTATGCCGCTGATGGCGAACTTGGCTTCGTCCGCCATGGCCAGTGGCGTTCCATTAAACAAAGCTGCGAAAGCCAAGGCTGTCATTTATTTGTATATGAATGGCGGCATGAGCCACTTGGATACATTTGACACCAAACCGGGAGCTGAAACCCAAGGCCCCGTCGAATCCCTCAAGACCAGTGCCGACGGTGTCCAAATCAGCGAGTATCTACCCAAGATGGCTGACCAGATGCACAACGTGGCAGTCGTCAATTCAATGAACTCGAACCAAGGTGCTCACGCCCAGGGTCGTTACTTCATGCACACTAGTTATTCACCGCGAGGCACCATCAAGCACCCAGACATGGGGGCCTGGTCCGCCAAACACCTCGGCAAACTTAACCCCGGGCTTCCGGCAAATGTTAAGATCGGTGGAAGCAGTGCTGGCTTAGGTGGCGGTTTCCTCGAGTCCAAATTCTCCGCACTCCCCATCGGCAACCCAGAAAATGGCCTTCAATACAGCGAGATGTACGAGGGAGTAACCAACCAACGTTTCAGTCGTCGCCTGCGGAAGCTCAAGGAAATGAACAGTTCGTTTTCTGGCAAATACGACACCAAAGAATCAAGGGCCTACGCTTCAATGTACGACGAAGCGGTCAAGCTCATGAAAAGTGAAGACCTCAAGGCATTTGATTTAACTGGGGAATCAGATGAGGTGCGGGACAGGTACGGGCGCAACCCGTTCGGCCAAGCCTGCCTCCTTGCCAAACGACTAGTCAAATATGGCGTTCGCTTCATTGAAGTTGATAACGGCGGTTGGGACACACACGGTGACAACTTTACTCGCGTTCAAGAAAAAGGGGCGGTCCTAGACCAGGCTTTGGCATCTTTGCTGGCTGATCTTGAATCTAGTGGAATGCTTGATTCAACCCTGGTTGTTCTCGCCACTGAATTCGGAAGAACGCCAAAAATCCAAGTTGACCGGGACAACGGTCGAAACCACTACCCTCAAGCTTTCTCTTGCCTGCTCGCCGGCGGAGGCATCAAAGGTGGAATCAAGTACGGCCAGACTGATAAAGAAGGCCGAGAAGTCGTCGAAGATATGGTTGTGGTTCCAGATTTTAACGCCACTATCGCTCATGCACTTGGAATTCCGCTGGAGAAGAAAACCATGTCGCCTTCGATGCGTCCGTTTACAGTGGCCGACAAAGGCGAACCGGTCATGGGGTTGTTCGCGTAGCATCTGATTTTAACCACTCAGGCGAAATTGGCCCGATCAAAACTAACCGAAGCCAAGACCGCTTTTCGCGTTCAGGCCATCGACCCAAAATGCTGGTTAAGCACTGCTTGATCAGCATTTTGGAATTTCTAGCGGACTTGGGCTTGCGCTCAACTCGTTTGAATTGGACCCTTGTCCTACAACCCGAGATGTGATCCCGTGCGCCCCATGGTTCGTCATTTCACTTCCAACTGAGGCACTCCCAAGGTTAGATTTCGCCAACGCCTCTCAAAAAACACCCGCACCGCTTGTCCAGCCTTCCCCCTCATTCTCAACCTTTGAGGATCTCGGTAGCCGCATTCCTGAGCAGGATGAGATATACTGGCGTCAACGCAGATCAACTTCAAAACAAAATCCAAGTGCACAATGTACCGACCACTCGCTTTGCTTCTGATTGCCCTTTCATCACTCGCCCTTCTTTCACTCTCGAACCCTGTCATCGCGGACGAATTTGAACCGCGGGACGGTGAACGAATTGTTCTGCTTGGTTCAGAGTTCATTGAGCAGCAGATCAAACATAATTATTTCGAAGAGACGTTAATCAAACGATGGCCCGAACGGAAAATACAGATCCGCAATCTTGGCTGGTCCGGCGACACCCCATCGGCGATTGCTCGCGGATATTTCAATGGGAAAGAAGAGGGGTTCAGAAGGCTTCAGGACGAGCTTAAACGCATCAAACCAACCATGATCATTGTTTGTTTTGGTGCTAATGCATCAACGGACAATTTCGAAAAAGAATTTGCGGATTTATTTATCGAGCTGCAAAAACATGCCGACCGCTTCATTGTGATGTCGCACCCTGCTGCCGAAAATTTAGGCGCTGAATTTGCGAGTGTGGTTAAGGCAAACTCAACACGTAAAAAAGCTTCAGAAATACTACGCCAATTCGTTAAATCTAAAAACAATCCCAACATTCAATTTGTTGATCTATTTCACATTTCCCAACAAATGATGTCTCAGAATGCTGCCCGGGATCGCCAACCAAACGGCAAGGCACAATTCACCAGCGATACGATTCGCTTTACCGCAAATGGATACGAGCGATTAAGCCGCGCAATTGCCAAACAGCTCGGCTGGATTGGCTCAGAAAAAAGTTCCACCTCAACTCGCGAGTTGCGTGATTTGCTCGCCACCAAGAACGAGCTTTACTTCCATCGCTACCGCCCTCAAAACGAAACTTATTTGCGAGGCTTTCGAAAACATGAACAAGGACAAAACGCTAAAGAAATTGCCCAATTCGACGAGCTGATTGACCTCGCCGAAAGACGAGTTTATGCGTTTGCCAACGGCCAACCCCTTCCCCAACCGATTGCCAAACCCGATCCGATCAAGCTTTCTTTCACAGCCGCAACGACCGAGGAAGAACTGAAAACGTTTCGAATTGCCGAGGGACTGGAAGTCAATCTGTTTGCGTCCGAACCAATGGTTGCCAACCCAATCCACATGAACTTTGATGCTGAGGGAAGGCTCTGGGTTGCCACCAGTCCCATCTACCCGCAAATCAAGCCGGGCGCCGAACCCAAGGACGAAATCGTGGTGCTCGAGGACACTGATGGTGATGGTCGTGCCGACAAAAAAACAGTTTTTGCCGACGACTTGCTCATCCCCACTGCAGTGCTTCCCGATGAAAGAGGCGGTGTTTACGTCGCTAACTCAACCGAACTGTTACACCTACAAGATACCGACGGTGATGGCAAAGCAGATCAAAGACGAGTCGTACTGGCTGGTTTTGGCACCGAAGATACCCATCACATTTTGCATACCTTTCGCTATGGCCCCGATGCAACGATCTATTTCAACCAATCAATCTACATTCACACCCACATGGAAACGCCACAGGGAGTTCGGCGGTTGATGGGTTCGGGAATCTGGCGGTTCGAACCACAAACCGTCTCCGCAAGCATCTTGATGCGTGGCTTGGTCAATCCGTGGGGTCATATTTTTGACGACTGGGGGCAAAGCTTTGCAACCGATGGAGCCGGGGGAGACGGAATTAACTATGCTTTTCCCGGTTCAGCTTATCCTACCGCTGTTGGATATCGCAAAGTCATGCGAGGCCTTAATCCCGGCCAGCCCAAACTCTGCGGGCTTGAAATCATTACCGGCCAGCACTTTCCCGCCCCCTGGCAAAACACCCTCGTTGCCAATGACTTTCGCGGGAACCGAATCAACCGGTTCCAGCTTTCTCCCCAATCATCCGGTTACGTTTCCAAACAACTTCCAGACCTGCTCTCATCCAGCCACCGTGCCTTTCGACCAGTCGATCTTAAAATGGCCCCCGATGGTTCGTTAATGATTGCCGACTGGTACAACCCGATTATCAATCATGGAGAAGTTGACTTCCGTGATTCCAGACGGGATTACAAACATGGTCGAATCTGGCGGGTCACGGTGAAAGGTCAACCGCCTATCAAAAGACCCGACTTCAAGAACGCAAGCTACCCTGACTTGGTCAAGATGATGACGTTGCCAGAACGCTGGAGTCGAATCAATGCCCGCGTTGAACTTAAAAATCGAATTGGGCGTTCCAATGAAAAGTATCAAAAGCACCTCGCGAAGCCTTTGCAAAAACTCCTTAATTCATCAAATCCTGAGGAACTACTCGCAGGGCTTTGGACTTTAGCCGCGGTCGCACAATTTGACTTTGCGCATCTCGAAAAAGCTCTTGCCTCGTCCGACTATCGACTTCGAGCTGCCGCACTTCGAATCATTAACGACTCAGGCAACTTTGACCCGAAAATAGAATCGGCAATCATTGCGAGCCTGAGTGATCCACATCCGCAAGTCCGACTGGAAGCCCTTAGCACATGGCATCAAACGTGCGATCCCCAATCAATCGACGCGGTACTAGGAATAATTGACCAACCTTTGGATAAGAATCTTGAATTCCTTCTCGGGCAGGTCCTCCGAGAAAGTAAATCCAGTTGGGCGAATGATTTAGCAAATGGCAATCTAAAACTTGATTCAAACAAATTGTTCTTCCTCCTAAAGCAGGCCGGCATTAACCAAGCGGTTGTTCCGATCCTGAGGCAATTAAGAGAAGGCAAACTTGAGCCTGAATTACTCAATGAAGCCATCAATCTCATTGGACAATATGCCAATCAAAACCAGCTGAAGTCACTGTTTCAATTCGGTCTAAGCAGCCCGAATCAGCCCCAAGTGCTGGCGGCTCTCGCAAATGCATCGAAATCACGAAAACTCTCGTTGCCCCTTGGTGCAGCAGAACTTTCCCAGCTCCTCAACAATCCAAATGGCATTCGTTTGGCTGGACTAGGAAAAGTCAACGACCTCAAATCCAAGGTCGTATCCATTGCCATGGGAAGTGAAAACAACAAAGTTGAACTTCGCCGCGCAGCGATCGAAGCACTTGGGAGTTACAGCGACATTGATACACTGAGCAACCTTGGCCGTGACACCAAGCAACCAGCAAGGGTCCGACGTTTGGCGATATCCGAACTGGCGTCCCAACGACTCGGACTCGGGACCGAAATTGCCGCCGAATTCATCCAGTCTGTAAAAACACAGATTCATCAAGACGAAGCCGTGAAACTTGCCGAGGCATTTTTGCAGCGAAGAAATGGCGCGAAGAAACTGGCGGAATCGCTTACCAAGGTAAAGATCACTTCCCAACTTGCTGAATTAATCGCTGCCAAAGCCAACCGCTTTGGTGCTGATGGTAAACTGCTGGCCCAAGCGGTACGCAGTCAAACGAAACCAGCCAAGACCATCCGCACACCGAAAGACGTTGACCGATTCGTAAAACTGGTTGCCGAAAAAGGAAACGCAACTCGGGGCGAAGCGATTTATCGTCGGCCAAAACTCAATTGCATCAAATGCCACGCAATTGGTGGAGCTGGCGGTGTCGTCGGACCAGACATGATTTCCCTCGGGGCAAGTTCCCCGGTCGACTACATCGTACAGTCGCTGATCGACCCCAACGCAAAGATCAAAGAAGGCTATCACACCACGATTGTTCTGACCGAAGATGGCCAACAGGTTTCTGGTAAACTGATGAGCCAAGCCGACGGAAAAGTCATCCTTCGTGATGCCGATGACGTGGAACACGTTTTCGACGAAGATAATATTGAAGGCCAAAAAATCAGCCCCGTCTCGCTGATGCCAACGGACTCAACAAACTCGCTCTCAGATGCTGACTTCATTGACTTAGCCACCTTTCTTTCCGAACTCGGTAAAGAAGGCCAGTTTAAAATTTCATCCGAGCCTTTTGTCCGCAGGTGGATCACGGAAACCAACGCACCGATATTTTCGCGAGTTGACGGCTCGCTCCCCATGAACGAACTCGCCGGGCAGATCGCAAGCTTCGAAATCGATGTGACCCAAGCAGGTTCGATCGGTGTCCACATCGAAAACCCCGGCGGACTTCGAATTACATTGAATGACATGAAAGATAATTTACGTGCCCAACAAATCGTCAAAAATCTCCCCCAAGGCACGCACCGATTTACCTTTCAAATCATGAACAAAGGAAAACGCGAATCCTTGCGTGTCAAGCTTTTTGACGTTCCTGATTCGACAGGCAGGGCAACCGTTATCAACCAATGACGCCCCTGCCTGACCCGTTGGTCGCCATGACGAAGAACCCAAGCAAGGACATATTTATTTCCTACCCTTCGCCAACTGGCATTTCAGCGGTAATTTCAAGCAATTCATTTGATTGCGGCGACGTCCCTTTTGAAATTCGCAACATAAAACCGGGCGTCGTCATGCTAAAATGCGGTCGCCCAAAAACTGACACTGGATGAGGTTCCCCGATGCGCTTTCTGATTTTTATTACCGCTGTTCTATCCTTTGCCTCGTTGACCACAGCCCAGGACCATTCAACTCAACCCGCCGGCGATAACATTTCCAAAGAAGCGATGGAAATCCATGCCTCGGGTATGCTCTTTGATGGGCACAACGACCTTCCCTGGGCCATGCGTACCCAAGCTGGTTCATCTTTTGACAATATCGATATCGCCAAACCGACCAAACTTCACACCGACATTCCACGTTTGCGAAAGGGCGGACTCAAAGCCCAGTTCTGGTCTGTCTATGTCCCTGCTGGAACCGACCGTACTGGCAAGGCGCTTATTGAAACACTCGAACAAATCCAACTTGTTCATGACATGTGTGAACGGTACCCCGACGTGTTTGAGATGGCAGACAAAGCGGCAGATATTGAAAGAATCTCGAAAGCCGGCAAGATCGCCTCGATGATCGGTGTCGAAGGTGGTCATTCGATCCAAAATAGCCTTCAAGTTTTGCGGGAGCTATATGATCGCGGGGCCAGATACATGACTCTCACTCATAGCAAGACCCTCGCTTGGGCCGACTCTGCAACGGACGACCCAAAAAACAATGGACTTTCTCCATTCGGCAAAGAAGTCGTTCGAGAAATGAATCGCCTCGGCATGCTCGTTGACCTCTCGCACGTGTCACCCAAATGCATGCAGGACGCTCTAGAGGTCACTCAGGCTCCAGTCATCTTTTCACATTCGTCCGCCCGAGCGATTTGTGACGTTCCGCGGAACGTCCCCGACGACGTACTAAAACTGACAGCCAAGAACGGTGGCGTCGTCATGATTAATTTTTATTCCGGCTTCGTCGTTCCTACCGATCAGTTGCCAAAATCACAAACTGCCCCCAAGAAATTTGGGGACGTCAACACAATTTGCGATCACATTGATCATGTCGCAAAAATTGCCGGGATTGATCACGTTGGAATTGGCTCCGATTACGACGGGGTCAGCTCACTTCCCGTAGGTCTCAAGGATGTTTCTGGATATCCCAACATTACGCAGGAACTCTTGAACCGAGGATACACCCAAGAGAAAATCCACAAAGTTCTCGGCGGCAACGTCCTCCGGGCACTTAAACAGGCCGAGCAGGTATCGGCACGCTTAACCAAACAAAGAACGGCAAAACATCAAGGACAAGAGGTGTTTAAGTTGACGATCGCTGCCGGCAAGGTTGACCGAAAAAACTGCCTGGTCCGTGGCTTGGTCGACCCAGGTCAATTCAGCAAAAACACCGTCACTCTCGCCTCACCAGACGGCACCTTAATGCTGGGGCAATTATCCGCTCCACGCCTTGGCATCTCTACCAAAGCAAACCAAAAAGAGATCGCTTTTGTGATTCCGAGCCTCGCGGCAGGGCAAGAATTAGAACTATCCGCCCGCGATTCAGGACTCAACCCAAACACGAATTACAAATGGCACGACGATGGCTCAAATGCCTCGGAACTTTATCGCAATCAATCGCCTGTGATGAAATTTATCTACGAGGCTGTCGATGACTCTACAGCAGATCGGCGTTATACGACGATGAAAGTCTTTCATCATGTTTACACGCCTGACGGCAGCCGGCTAATGACCAAAGGCCCCGGTGACGGAAGTTTCGCAAAGCTAAAAAACCATGGTCTCTTCCCTCATCATCGTGGTTTATTTTATGGATTTAACCGAATCACCTACGAAAAAAACGGCAAGTCGATGAAGGCTGATGTTTGGCACTGCAATCAAGGGGAATCTCAAACACACGAGAAAACACTTTCGACAGAAGCAGGTCCAGTCTTTGGCCGACACACAAACGTGATCTATTGGCGGGGGCGGGATGGTCAACCATTCGCCCACGAGATACGTGAGATGTCAGCCTACGAGATTGCTGGTACGACACTGATCGAATTTCGTTCGTCTTTGGATTCCGTGGTGGGACCGCTGGGACTGCGAGGAGACCCACAACATGCCGGATTTCAGTTTCGCGCCTCTCAAGACATTCCCGATCAAACAAAAAACAAAACTTATTACATTCGACCAGATGGAATTGGTAAGCCCGGCAAGTTCCGAAACTGGAGTGGCAAAAAGAACGAATCCCAGACCAATTTAAATCACATCAACCTACCTTGGAATACGGTCGTGATTGAATTGCCAGTCAAACTCTCAGCGCGGGCAACGCGTTCCAAAGGTATTGAATCCGAGATGCAGAAATTTTCGATTTCCTATCTCGATGCGCCGACCAACCCCAAGCCGTCACGCTACAGCGAGCGAGATTACGCGAGATTTGGCTCCTATTTTGAATTCGATTTAGATTCAGACAAGCTACTCAACCTGAATTATCAAGTTTGGATCCAAAATGGAGTCACCGACATTGACGCCGTCAACGCAGCAAGCAAAAACTTCAACGAACCGGTATTGCTAAAACAGGATTGATGGCATCTGCCTCCCCTGACGTATCCGGATTGATAAACATGCTTTTATGTCAATCAATCCAATGCCGACGAAGGCAATTTGATACAGCTCAAAGGCATTAAATTCAGGGCGGGCCAACCGCTTTCAATGGTCGGTCGTGATCGTTTCCGAGTAGGCTAATTCGCCCGTTTTACCATCAAAATACTGAAAAATAATCTGTGGATGCGGATAAGCAACCAGCCGTTTGCCACCGAGTTTTTTGGGCATATTAAAGACGTTGTTAACCTGAACGATGCAGAAATGCGGATAGAGTCGCTCCAACCGTGGGAGATCCGGCAGAATATAGCTACTCCAGCGAATATCGCATTCACGTGGCCCAAATTTGAACTTTCCCGTCGCCGGCCGATCCATTTCGTCATTTTTGGGAACGTGATTGACACTGTTGTGAGGGCCACAACAAAATTCCCAGACGTTATCAGTCACTTTGATTGCGAAACTATTGTGTAAATCCCCCGTCATCACGAAGACTTTTTTTCCAATCTTATCCCATTCATTGATCAGGGATTCACGCTCATCAAAAAATCCGGTCCATGCCTCTTCCTTATTTCCGGCTGCCTCGAATCCGCCTGCCCCGCTATGAGGAATCATAAAAGGAACTGTTGAAATCACAAAAAAGAAATCGGCATCACTCTCCCGCATCGATTTGAGCAGCCACTTTCGTTGGAGACTGCCCAACATCGACACACCCTTTTTGCCACGATTCTGCACATCGTGCATGTCGCGAGCCCCGCGAGTATCTAACAAAAAATACTCGCAATTAGCGACTTTGAATTTCGCGAATGAACTCCGACCGATTGAGTAGCTGACTTCATCGGTAATTTGGGCGGGCATGTGCAGCTGCAGCGTATTTTTGTTGACAACTTTGACAATGTCATAAACGTACGAATTTTTGTGGCCCTCATCATTGTCGTACTGCATGTCGTTTACTCCCGCCTGCTTGGTTCCCCAATGCACATGCAGATTTAACATTTCTTCAAGAGGCAATTGGGTAAAGTCAGCATCCTTGTCCACTAGAAGATTCGATCCGGCGATCATCTTGGCTTTTCCAAAATGAACCCTCTGCGCATGCTCGGTTGGATTCGCCCAGCCCAAATAATTAAACCATGCATACGTACCGATATCGCGAAAAACAGTCCGTCGGTGCCGCTTGCCCGATTCGCCAGCCCCCCAGATGTCGTTGACCAATTCGTGATCATCAAACGTAAAGTATGATGGCACATTTCGATGCCACTTTGAAAGCTCAGTACCACGAGAAAGATAAAGCTTGTAATTTTCCCAGACCCCAGCGATCGTCGGCATGACTTCAACCGACTTGGGAAGCTGCTCAACGTTTTGAGTGTGTCTCCAGGCTTCGGGAGAGTATTCACGTTCTTCTTCATACAGCCAGTCTCCGTTCATGATATGAAAATGAACTTTGTCAGCCCAATCGCGATTGAGATGCTCGTAGGTTGGCTGCCAATGCCCTAGGCCATGTAATGGATTTTGGTTGGCACAGGAACCAATCTCAAAGCGAAAATTGAAGAGGCCCCGAGGATTGTAATCCGCATTGCGTGAGATCTCGGCGTTGGGCAAAGTGCGAAAAGAAGCTGGAACGCCGTGGGGGCGACCATTGACCCAAACACGGTAGTGATACCGAGTATCCGGCTTTAACCCCACCAGGGTTACCGTCCCAGTATTATCATCTGCAATTTTCGTGATTGCGGGTTGGCTGGTCTGATCAATTTTATTGAAAGCTGATCCAAACTTCACGACAAACTCCCCCGGATCGGAAGTCCGCACCCAAACTTTGACAGAAGTCGCGGTGGGGTTGCCAAGCATCGGCCCATGCGTCAATCGAATTGGGTCTCGATCAAATGCCTGAACAGAAACAGAAAACAAAAAGATAAAAAACGAAATTAGAGACAACGTCGAAGTTAGCTTGATCATGAATTTCTATCTTGGATTCAAACAATGAAGACACGGCTCATTAATTTTATCCGCCCCGCAAATCAATGAAAGCATTTCAGCCACAAAGATAAACATTCACCTTTTAAATTATTTATCAAATTCGCGATCGCATCCCAAGAATAATGATGGCGTCAGTTTGTATCTTCAAGGGGATCCTTCTAAAATGCGGTTTACTTCGGCCATTCGCTTCCTCGGGTAAACTGGGCACGACTATCTTTCATTCTTCTGTTTTCTTTACAGCGCTCTCCTGCCTCCTGGCTTGCATCGAGTTGGCCCTTCCAACTTGTGTCGTTGCAAAACAAACCGACGACGACGGACCAGAAGTGCTAACCATGAATAGCACCGAAGCGAGACTCGTGCGTTCCGGCATTCCGATTGGCATTCGAAAAGTCACCCCGGGCAAATGGAGCCTGATGCAGTCACAAATCATGAACCCCACACCGGTCGCCAAAGAAGTTCTCTCGATCATCTATTTTGACGACGACCCAGGAATTCAGTACGCCCGAAAAGCGTGGATCCCCCCCCACTCGCGGCGAACCCTCTGGATTCCAGTTTTCGTTCCTAAAAACATCATTGTCGATAAAAATCGAACTGGCGAGTTCGTGATGGCCAACGCCAACAATTTGATGATTGATCAAACAGAAGGAGTCGAGAGTATTCTTCGATCAGATGGTCGCAAATTAGCGGATCGCACCGTATTTTCAGTTGACACTTCGAAACCGATTACGATTCAAATCACAGATCACTCGTCATCTCGGGTGCCGAGTGTGAGCGGCTTGACTGAGAACGAAATTGCCAGTGACACACTAAAAGCGATGCGTGCCGCAAATGGTTTGGGGGTAATCATCCCCAATGTCAACGACCCCCGACTTCCAATCATTGCTGCCACATTGGACTCGGCTGACCAGATTGTTGTCCGCGGCAATCGCTTGGCTGACGATGCACCGGGGCGTGCAGCAATTCGTCAATGGGTTCAAAATGGAGGACATTTATGGCTGATGGTCGACACCATGCAAGAAGAGACTTGCCAGCGCATCTTGGGGGATGCATGTTCTATTGAAGTCATCGATCGTCTCAGTCTGGCGAACTTCCAATCGCAGTTCCCCGACTCAGCCGCTGCAGATTCCAACGATTCTCCCTCGCACCTCAAGCCAAATATCCCTGCACAGACCCATGAAGTTCCTGTAGATTTTGTGCGAACACTAGTCGATGACGTGGACGTCCTGATGACCATTAACGGCTGGCCTTCTATTTTCAAAAAAGATTTTGGGCAAGGAACGATTCTATTTAGCACCATTGGCACCCGTGCCTTGTCGCGGAAACGCCTGCCAAACGAACAGGGCCCAAATAATTTTTATTTATTGCCACGAACCGAACTACGAACGATCGCGAAGACTCTATTAAAAGAGAGGCAGCCCCCGATCGTTACCAAAGCCACACTTGCCCCTCTGGTAGAAGAAAGTATTGGATACAAAGTTCCCGGACGTGGTCTTATTCTATTTATCCTGTCGGCATTTTGTCTGGGACTGTTAGCCATCGGCGTTTGGTTGACAGTTTGCAACCAACTGGCCCAATTAATCTGGGTCGCTCCGGCAGCTGCGTTGATCGCGACCGTTCCGCTGGTTTGGATCGGCACTGCATCCAAACATGCGATCCCACCCACCGTCGTCGAAAGTCAATTCATCGAAGCACCACCGGGAGGCGACGAAGTTTTCGCGCAAGGATTGACCGGAGCCTTTCAAACCGATACGAACCGGCAAGCCCTGGTATCCAACTCAACAAGCGTTTTTATTCCAGATCGCACGGGGATCAATGACACCTGGCGAATGGTGTGGGATGATCTCAATCACTTTCGTTGGGAGAATGTGTCCATGCCCGCGGGATTGCGATTAACTTCAGTCAAGGCGACCACACATACCGGCGATTCAATGCGAGCCTATGGATCGTTTGGCCCAAAGGGCTTTGAGGGCTCAATAGACAGTTCTTTGACCAACCTTCGAGACGCCATAATCGCTTCGTCGACGCATGTTTCGCTCGCCGTTGACATGGACGGCGAGAACATTCTTGGCCCCGTCAAAAATCGACTGGCACCGGGGCAGTATACTGCTCAAACGCTGCTCGACGACGAACAGATTCGCCATCAAGAAGTTTTTCGCAAGCTTATGGATTTTGATATTACCCAAGGTATTCGAGCCAGAGACAATGGGAATCTTACGATCACGGATTCGGTTCGCAGAAGTACCGACGCAAATTCAAAACCACTTAACCTCATCCCCACGAAAAAATTCCCGAGTCAGCCAAGCTTGCTGGTTTGGACCGACCCAGTCGATTTTGGCTTCGAATTCGCCGACAACGCACTGAGAAAGGGCTCGGCACTGGTAAGCATCCCCATCCTCTTTGTTCGACCGGAGCCCAATAAAACTATCCGCATCCCCTCCGTCTTTTTACCCTACCAATCGGTGCTTGGCCCAAACAATGAAGGGCGGTCCATGGCATTTGATAGCCGAGTTGGAACTTGGCAAAAACGCTCACGAGGAACTGCCTCGACTTTGCGATTTCAACTTCCGGAGTGTGTCCTCCCATTTGAACCAACCTCTGCCACAATCCGCATGAAGATCAACGCCGCAAAGCGAAAGATTAAGATTCAATCAGGCAGAGTTGACGAACTCGTTGAGGTTGCCTCGACACAAGGAGCGACTGGATTGCTCGAATACAGTGTCACCAATCCAAACGGACTCAAACTTGATTCACTCGGTGGTTTGCACGTTCGATTACACATTGGCGAGGTTATTTCCAAAGACGGCGATCGTGAAATCATTCAAGATGTTGATTGGAAACTG
>JAQWLH010000219.1 GCA_029247405.1 Mariniblastus sp. | reverse complement strand
GCGAAACGCCGAAATATCCAAATCAGCAGTCTCATCCTGCAGATTCGCCGCCAGATCTTTTAGATCCGCAGTTGCATTCGGGTTTTTGGCCAATTCAATTGTCGCCGCTCTGAAAATGCCTCGTCGATCCTGTGGCATCTTTTCAAACAGCGACCAAGTCCCGGCCGGATTGGGTTTCTTATTAAATTTGTCAGCCGCAAGAGCAACGAGCGAGAGTGTCAAAGAGTCGGCAGACTCGGATTCAACACGAAACGAACCAATGTACGTCTCGGGATAGCTTTGGCCATTAACCGATCTTTCCAGAAATGCCTGCAAGACAACGTCTTTGAGAGGCCGTTCGGCAAAGTCAACTCGCGGTGATGCAAATTTAAACTCTCGATTGGCATTGGCTGCCGTCACGGTACCACCACTCCAAACACGCCCCCGACCCGTCATCTCACGCACTAATTCGCCATCCCTCGCTCGCAGCGAATCCGGATCGTACGTTAGCGAGGTCGGTTCGCCGTAAATAGCCAAGTCCGCCTCGCGGCTGTTCTTCGCTAATTGTTTTTCCCATTTGTCAACTTCACTCAGGGCATTCGTTCTCAAATCATAGACCTGCGTAAGTCCCCAGATCGCAGAGACCCCAGCAATGAAACTGAGAATCACAAAAGTGATATCAATCCAGCCCCACGTCTTTCGCGCGACGACACAAAAAACAACTAGCAGAATAAACGCCAATCCCAGGATTCCAGCGGAAACCATGTCAACGTCTGCCAGAAATACTAATTCGTTAATGCCCATATAAAGTCGCCAGTCTAACTATCTTTTTCATGCGTCCGCTGAAATCACACCCAAACACGTCGTGTCCTAGGCTCAATCATACGGTGAGACCACGCTTCTAGCGCCAAAAGAGCGCGAAAATTGCCCAACTTGGATAATAAATAGGGCAAATTGCCTCGTCAAGTTTTGCTATCGTCGATTTGACGTCACTCTCTCCCCCTTAGCTTTTTCGTCATTGCTGATCACTACGAACCGAACAATCTTTCAAGTTATGACATGCATAATCCCGATTCTCCATAAAGACCGGTGAACAGGAGCATCGCGGACAACCCGTAATTTCCGCATTTCAGTTCCAGCCCCACCCAAACCAGCTAGACATGCCTCTCCCGCAATTGGCCTTTCTAGTCGAACCCAGGAGATTTTGGTGAGAAACCAAATCAATGGACTGCTGCTCGCAGTCATCGTCATCAATACGTGCGCACTTGTTGGATGTCACCGTGGATACTACCGTCGACAAGCGGATATGGAAGCGCGACGCCTGATTCAAGAAAAGGCAATCGACCCTCGGTGGGATTCGTCCAATGGATCGATCGAAGTAGATCCCCAATCGAGGATGTTCAATCCGTTCTCGGAGGATCACCCACCCATTCCGCCAGACGATGCAACCTCCCACCAGTTCATGCACTGCGTTGACGGTAAAGAAGGCTATCCGCATTGGCACGCCAATGGTGATACCAACTATGTCGAAAGCCCCACTTGGAAGTCGTACCTTCCCACCAATGAGCAAGGGCAAGTTATTCTGAACCTCGAACGAGCGTATCAGCTTGCCTTGATTCACTCGCCAGCACTTCAACGCCAACGGGAAACACTTTACCTCTCCGCACTTGACGTGAGTCTAGAGCGATTTGGTTTCGACACTCAATTATTTGCTGGCTTCAATTCGTTCTTCACAAACCAAGGCCAATCTCGAGGCGGCAATTCATCCAATTTACAAAACCAGCTTGGGGTCAATGGTGGCGGAATCGACTTTAGACGAGCTGGCATCACGGGTGCCAATTTCGCTGTTGGATTGGCCAATACAATTTTGTTTAACTTTGCTGGCGCTGATACTCAATCAGCAACCTCATTGATTGATTTTTCTGTCATTCAACCCCTCCTCCGAGGCGCAGGTCGTGAAAGAATCCTGGAATCACTCACCCAGGCTGAACGCACATTGCTAGCCAACGTTCGTCAGATGGAACGATTCCGCCGCGGATTTTATTTGACCGTAGCAGTCGGGCGTAACGCTGGAGCAGGTCCAAACCGAAGTGGCAACTTCCTCAATCTCTCGGGTTCTGCGGGCATCAATGCCGCTGGGTTTTACGGCCTTCTTCAGAACCAACAACAAATTCGAAACCAGGAGTTCAATGTCCGCCAGTTTGAGGCGGTCTTGGAACAGTTCAGAGAGTTCTTTGATCGAGAACGACTCGATGCAGTCGACCTGAAGAGTTTTGAAACACGTGTCTACACTGAGCAACGTCGATTATTACAGCTTAAAACTGGTTATCAAACTTCTTTGGACCAGTTCAAGTCGACACTCGGGCTTCCTCCGGATTTAGAAGTTGTGATCGATGATCCGTCTCTGGATCAGTTCGAATTGATCAGCGATCAAATCAACGAAAGACTAATATCGATCGGCGATTTAAGGAAAGAAACTGGCGAAGGCCTGAACAAGGTGTACAAGGTTTTTGAGGATGTCGTTGAAAAAGGCACTTGGGAAAACTTCCAATGGCCCGACGATCTGGCTGACCGAATCGAGAATCTCGGCTCGTTTGTTGATTTAGCTGAATCTACATTGGAGCGAATCACTACCATCGATCGCGAGCAAGTCGAAGCTGACCTGCGAAAACTGGAAGCCAAACGGACCAGTCGCGAAGCCTATCTCGAAAAGATTCAGCAAGAAGTTGAAGATGGAAAAATCATTTCCAATGTCGATCCAAAAATCTTTCAGCCCGAATCAATCTTAAAAGCTGATGAGCTGTATCGAGGGATCGACAATCCTGAACTCGATGAGCAAGAGTTCATCATGATCGAAAATCGCCAGGAAACGCCTCAGCGGTCAATCATGAAACGAGCCACGACGTTAAAGGCCGATCTCAAAAATGTTCAAAATAAAATCGCGGGCTTCCGTGAAGTGGAAAAAACGCTCGGAAAAACTCCACAGAAGGTTGGCGATATCGAGATTGAACCTCCGTTATACCGCTACATTCTGAACGAATTCCAACAGACAATTCCGGGATATCTCTCTGAATTAAACAATCTTGCTCTGGAATTGTCGCTTGTTCAGGCCAGGGCCCGATCCAACTCGATTGAGATCGTGGGTGTTGATTTGAATGCATCGCAAACCTACGAAATCGCCCGCTGCATGCGTCGTGACCTAATGAACGCCCGTGCAAGTCTGGTTGACCAGTGGCGAAACATTGAGTTCGTTGCCGACCAACTGGAAGCCCAGGTCGACCTTGTCTTCCAAGGTGGAATCGGTAACGAAGGTGATAACCCCTTCAACCTTTCACATCAGAACGGTCAACTCAGAGCTGGATTCCGCTTCGACGCTCCCATCACTCGGATGTCCGAACGCAATCAGTATCGGAGCGCCCTGATTTCGTATCAGCAATCCAAAAGAAGCTTTTACCAATTCGAGGACAGTGTGAAACAGACTCTGCGGAATCTGATTCGGAATGCCAATCAGAGCAAAGTGCTTTTCGAACTCGATAAGTTGAGCATCCAGGTTGCCATCGAAAACGTTGAGGTCAACCGTTATGCACTCGACCAACCCGTTCGTCCCGGAGCTTCCGCACGGCTGGGACCAGAAACTTCTCGAAACCTCTCGCAAGCGATCACCAGCCTTAATAGCGCACAAAACTCATTTCTTGGCACTTGGGTCAGGTTTGAAGTTATCCGCCGAAACCTTGATTTTGATATGGGTACGATGCAGCTAGACGAGGTGGGTGCTTGGATCGACCCCGGCAAACTTGATGCCGGAATTGGAGCCCGGGCAGCTGCGATGATGGGCATTCAGCTCGATTGCCAATTCTGCGACGGCGTCGGCGATTACTCCTTCGATACCGTGACGCCAATGTCAGACAATTCGAATATTGAACCAACGGCGGCTCCGCGACCTCAATTGGAGCAGCCGCTGGGAAATGCACCTAAAATTAACGGGACTCAAACGCCTCGAGCAACGATTCCCCCGGCAAGTTCACCTGAAATTCGGGGTTTTAGAACTTCAAGTCTCAAGGGTTCAAGCTTGTTGCAAGACTCGAACCAGATTCCGCGAAATCTGTTTCGACCCATGGGTTTGGTGGCAACGCCCAAAGACGACGTCGTACCTCATTCGGCCGAGAAAATGCAATTGGGGGATACGGTCATCACTGACCCACCGCCGTTCTTTTCAAAAACTCCTGACACTTTAGAAACGAGAGCAGAGCTGGCGAAGCGGATAGAACCGACAACGATTCCCAGCTCGTTTCGTGCTTCAGTTGTCAATTTTGAAGAAGATGTCGCGTTGGGACGGCAAGGTTCAAATTTAAAACCAATTCAAGCTTCCCAAGACCAAGGAATTTCAGTCAGCCAACCTACCCAGAAAACTGACACTCCTTCCCAGCTCTTGTCACCTCTCGCCGATGCTGAGAAGAGGGTTTTGCCAACCACGCAAAAATTGCCATGGAAACCGGTGGTCTCAAGTGCATCGAACCCAAATTTTGCTCCCCAAACAGCTCCGGAATCCTCAATTCATGGGGACAATTAGCTTGCCATCGTGGGGATGTTTTGAACCGATTTCCCACGAAACAAAGGTTTATTTGGCTTAAAGAGTACCAATTTATACATTGCCAAGGTACGATCCCGTGGAATCTTATGAATGTCGTGGAGTTCAGCCACTTTGAGAGAGTTTCTCGGAACCGACTCGACATTTCGCGGTTCCATAAAAGGGGTTGCGATGAGTGGCGAAATGGGTTCTCTGTGCGAAAGGAAACCAACAAAGGTGTGACACTTTTGTCGGTTCCAACGGTTAACTATCCTACCAAACGAATTTGTGCGGAATCTCTGCCCACTTCGCTGCATCTGCTATTTGCAAATCGTTCCCAACGATCAATCTGGAAGAATTCAATTCGATTGAGTGTATTGAGAAACAACACGGCCAACGATCGCAGACTCTGATTGGCCACTCAAAGGATCAAAAATGTCTATTCGAGCTAATTTGAATCGTAACGCGCTGGTCGCACCTTTCGTCGTTTTTGCAGTGGTCGCGATTGCGCTGTTGGGAGTGGCAGGGTATTTCTACTTTCAAGACGATGGATCAGCTGACATCATCGATCCAATCATGGCTAAGGTCACGCGTGGCGAATTCGTCTCGCAAGTTCTTGATCAAGGCGAAATTCAGAGCAGTGAAAATGTTGAAATTCGCTGTGAAGCTCGAGCCCGAAATGGCTCTCTTTCCGTCATCTCGGTAATCGCCGAAGGTACCAGTGTCAAAGCTGGTGATTTCCTCGTAGAACTCGATTCAACCTCTTTCGAAAAAGAACTCGAGCAGCAGAACATTTCGATGGCCAATGCCGAGACCGCCGTGATCCAGGCTGAATCAAATCTCGCGTCCGCCAAGGCCACAAAACTTGAATACATCGAAGGAACGTTCAAGCAAGAAGTCAAATCTATCTTGAACGAAATTTACTCCGCCGAAAGCGAAATTGAGATTTCGAAACAAGCTTTGGCGAACGCCGAAGCTGGGTTTGCCCATAGCCGACAGCTATTGTCCAAGGGCTACATCACCAATCAAACTTTTCTGACGAGCGAGTACGAACTTCGCAATGCAGAAATCAAAGTGAAGCAAGGTGCTAACTCTCTCAGTTTGGCTCAGGAAAAAAAGAGAGTTCTCGAAGATATCTCTTACACCAAAGAGACGGTTCAACTCGAGGCAGATATCAAGGCGGCCAACGTGAAACTTCTCAGTGAGAAAAAATCATTTCTTATTGAAAAGGAAAAACTCGCAGAAATCGAAGCGATGATTGAAAAATGCAAGATCAAAGTTCCCGAGGGCGTCGAGGGACAAGTCGTGTATGCCAAAGAATCATCCCGCGGTGGCAACGATTGGGTTCTAGAAGAAGGCACATCTGTCCGTCAAAACCAAGTCTTGGTCCGCCTTCCCAATCCAGAAAAAATGGAAGTGAAGGCGTTGATTAATGAGCAGAGTATTACACAAATTTCAATCGGCATGCCCGCAACCATCAAGGTCGATGCTCTCAACAACGTGACACTCAAAGGCATTGTGACGAAGGTAAACCAGTATGCTGAATCAAGTGGCTGGATGAGCAGCAGCATTCGAAAGTACGCTGTTTACGTCAAAATCCTCGAGCCAACTGCGAGTGAAGGAACTGATCCATCCCTGGAACAGGCGGCGTTCAAGGCCCTCAAACCCGGAATGAATTCCTCAGTCACGATTCAAGTCCAGTACGAACCAGAAGTGCTACTAGCCCCAATTCAGACTGTTTATGCGGTCCAGGACAAACAGTTTTGCCTCGTTCGCAAAGGCGAAAATCAATGGCTGACCAAGGAAATTGAGGTTGGCGGGGACAACTCACAAATGGTCATGATAAAAACCGGCATCGAAGAGGGTGAGGATTTGGTCATGAACCCGGGTGCGTTCAAGCAGTATATGGATCTTCCCGATGTAGAGCTCGACTCCAACATCGAGCTACCCGAGGGAGCGAAAGAGGCCATCACCTCAGCGACACCTGCAAAGACAGCCGATGCAAAGACAGCCGATGCAAAAGACGCCGCCAAAGGTGGTGGAAAGGGCAAGGGCAAAAGCAAAGGAAAATCTCAGGCAGGTGGTGGTGGCGGAGGCGGCTTTTCTGCAGATGCAATGATTTCGGGGATGATGAGTCGCTATGACACCAACGGAAATGGACAGGTCGATCCAGACGAATTGGAAGCACTTAGCGAGCGAGCCAAGCCCATGATTACCGCCGCCGACAGTGACGGAGACGGTGCGATTACCACGGCTGAATTGAAATCATCGATGGAAAAGCGAATGAAGGAAGGCGGATTTGGTGGAGGTCGTCGAGGTGGTGGTCAGTAAATGAATGCGTCCCCGAAAAAAATGGCCGCTATTATCAGCGGGCTGCAGAAACACTACGTTCTCAAAAGCGAGACAGTCCGTGCGTTGCGCGGAGTTTCCTTTGAAGTACCCGAAGGTGACTATGTGGCTATCATGGGCCCATCGGGATCTGGCAAAAGTACCCTGCTTAACTTGCTGGGCTGCTTGGACCGACCAACTCACGGTTCGTTTCTCCTCGGCGATGACGATGTCGCCACGATGACCGACGACGAACTTTCTGCGATTCGAGCCTCTCGAATTGGATTCGTCTTTCAATCGTACAATTTAATCCCCCAATTAAGCGTTGTGGAGAACATTGAGGTTCCCCTGTATTACAAAGGCACGCTTAATTCAGAGTCACGGAAGCGGAGTATCGGACTAGCAGCGATGGTGGGGCTTGGAGATCGCTTAGGCCATCGACCGACGCAGCTTTCCGGTGGTCAACAGCAACGCGTCGCGATTGCTCGATCGCTTGTTAATGACCCCTATTTCATCCTCGCTGACGAAGCCACCGGAAACCTCGACTCGGTAACAACCGAAGAGATCCTTGCTCTTTTTCAACGGCTCAACGATGAAGGTCGCACCATTATCATGGTAACCCATGAGGACGAAGTCTCGGTCCACGCCAAACGTGTCATTCGATTGCGTGACGGTGAGATTCAGGTCGATGAACCGATTAAAAACCGTCAGGTTTTTACCGAGGAACAAATCAAAGAGATTTCCAAAAACGCCAGCTCGGAGAGCGAAGAGTAACCTTGTCGTTGCCTGACCCCTCACACATCCGTCGCTTATTCACCCTCATTCAATTATTAACGATACGCCTCCGCCATGCTGCTTTTTAGAACTTGGAAACTCGGAATCCGAAGCTTGCTGCTTCATCCAATGCGGTCCGCGCTAACGGTTCTTGGTATCTTGATTGGCGTGACCAGCGTTATCTGGCTACTGGCCATTAGCGAAGGGATTAGCAAAGAATTTCAGAAGCAAATCGAAGATCTTGGCGCTGAAAACATCATCATCCGAAGCATCCAACCGCCCGACGAAAGTGGTGGCAACTTTCGAGAAATCAAAGCCTTCGGCGTGTCGCGTGCTGATTACAACATGATCAACCGGACAATTTCCACGGTTCAACGCGTGTTACCTATCCGAGAACTTCCGCAGAAATTCGCGTACACGGGCAACCCCAACGTGAAACCTATCAACGGGCGTCTCGTCGGCTGCACCCCCGAGTATTCCGAAGTCACGAGGCTGGTGATTAGCCGCGGCCACTTTTTAACCTCACAGGAATGCGAATCGAAATCATCTGTCTGCGTCATTGCTGCCCAATTGGCCAGCATCCTCTTCCCCTCCGAAGACCCAATCAACAAACAGATCTTCTTACCTGAGAAGAAGGAGTACTTCAAAATCGTTGGCGTTCTCCAACCAAGGAACGCAACAGCGGCGATTGGTGGATCATTGGCTGCCCAAGATTTTTCATTGGATATCTACATTCCAATTTCGACGATGCGGATGCGGATGGGCGATCAGGAAACAAAACGAACCGGTGGTTCATTTTCGATTAAGAGCTTCGAACTTTCTCAAATCACCGTCCAAGTTGATACGGTTGATGATGTTCCGAAGACGGCAGAACTCGTCGAGGCGACTCTGCGTGCAAAAGACCCAGATCGACAGGATATTGCGGTCGTCGTGCCTTACGAACTGCTAGAGCAGGCCAAAACGACTCGTTTGATGTTTATGATGTTCATGTGCTTGATTGCTGCCATTTCTTTGGTCGTCGGTGGTATCGGTATCATGAACATCATGCTGGCCACTGTGACTGAACGAACGCGAGAAATCGGTGTTCGCCGAGCACTTGGGGCAAAGCGATCTGACATCACTCAACAATTCTTGGTCGAAACCATTACACTTTCGGTGGTTGGTGGATTGACTGGGATTCTCTTGGGATTGCTTGGACCGTTTGTATTCGAAATTGCCCGCGGAGGCCTGGAAAGCTTCGCACCCAATCTCTACGGCTTAGTGCCCCAAGTCGGTCGAGATATGAACCCGGAAATTGTTCCCGCTTCAATTCCAGTCTCGTTCTTCATCTCAGTCGTCGTTGGTGTGATGTTTGGGCTCTACCCAGCCATGCGAGCTGCCCAGATGGATCCAATCGAAGCCTTACGACACGAATAAGAATTCGAAGCTCGCCAGCTCAATTCCAAGTCTATCCCCCTTGGAACACGTGTCGATTTTTTCCCTTCCAATTTGGAGAGACTGGAAAACCCAGTCTTTTCCAAGGCCTCATTTCGTTCAGCAGCTTCCATGACGGCCCCGCCATGGCCCTCATCCCCCTCGACCTGAGCTTGTCAGTCATTCCAGTAACGGTCAAAAGACAAATTCAACGCGACATTTTGTTCCCTCACCTTCCAATGGCTTTGATCAAAGAATCTTGAATGAACTCAAAATTCGAAGAGAAAACTTTGATCCACTCGCCAATGATCCCCGAACATATTCTGACCGGAGAGGCCTCTCGGTTGCATTTCTGGCTTGAGCGAAGGCTTCGATGAACTCATGGCTGCCAGAGTTCCAGCCCAATTAGCTCATCCAGTCAAACGATTTCGCTATCGCAATTCTCAAGTGTAAATCGGCTTGAGGGCGATTCGACCGTAGAAGTCGCCAAGACTTAATCGTCCGTCATGCCTCACGGGAATCCCAACTTATCTTGATTGCCTCTATCTAAAGCAAGATCAGTCAGCGGGGGAGACTCTGCTCAAGCTAAGCCCAGATCCCGTGAATCAGTTTGCTGCTCCCAAATCACAGAAATAAGCAACGACGAGGCGTTAACTTCAGGAGGCACCGGTCGTTATCCATCCGAGCAAGAAAAAGGCCTGAGCCCAACGCCGAAAAGGCAATGAGTCGCTGCAACCAAGAGTTTAATCTGACGGTGTTTTCTGCGACTCTAATACGTCGAGGATTGAACCAAGGATCTTTTGAGTTTCTTCTGGCTCGGTCTTGCTTGCGTTGTAGCGATCATACTGCTGCTGAATCTCTCGTGTCGTCAACAGGGTGCCACCACGCTTAACCGCTTCGGTGAATGCCTTGACGACCTTCTCACGGTCTTCAATCGGCAAAGCAGACTGGCTGGCGAAATTCACCAATTCTCGCTGAGCCTTCGGAGTACCGAGGCTTGCCAGAATCTTGCTACCGCTCGCGGCAAATCCGGGGAGGTACAAGAGGTTTGCCAACGCGTCCTGCTGAGCACCAAGATTATAAAATGAGTAGTTCGCGGGATCACTTGCCACTTTTTCGAGCCACCGAACCGCCAACGCCGCATGACGCCGGCGATCAAGATTGGTCAACCGCAAGGGTTGAAGTAAATCATTGAGTCGCGTTACATGGCTGGCAACCAGTTCGGGGTTAACCGAGAAAGGAACTTGAATGATCCTGTCTTGTTCCCGCACACGAAAGGAAACTCGCTTATTGCGAACTAAATCTCGATATAGAAACGCGATCGGCAACCGCTTGGTTCGCCAATCATTCCGTAGTTGTTGAATTAACTCGGCGTATTGAGGTCGAGCCATCGTATCGGACACAAACAACATTTCGATGTCGGGGTTACTCGTTGCCTGCTTGAAGAACTCCCGCGATGAGGTGACGGCCTGACCAACAACGCCGCTGTTACCAAGCATTGCAGCGAGAGTTTGGCCTTCCTCTGCACGATTGTGGCCCACCAGTCCAGTCGGCTGATTGACGCTCTGTGCAAGATAGACCGCCAACGAAGCGACGTAACTGCTACCAACGAATGCCTGTTTCGGGTTAATCGCATCAATTGCCCCGAGGGCAGCGAATTGCAGATGACGGTCACCGAATAAGATCGCTTTGACCAACGAGCCAGGCTTTCCAGATCCGGTGGAAAGGACAGATTCATCACCGACGATTGCTAGCATTTCACAACAGGCGACGGCAGCAGGCAACAGCTCTAAATCGAGTGCCTGGTTGAGCGTTTGGTCCAACTCACTCTTATCAATCTTCAATTGATCGACCAAAGCTGCTGCGTCGACCTTTTTGCTACGACCCGCGAGACGCTTGGCAGCTTCAAGCTGCGTCAACAAATACAGCTGACGATTGCGATCTGAGTCCGGTCGGATTTCGTAAAGGTCGGAAGCCAGCCTCGAAGCGATTAAACGCGATGCATTGTCAACAGAAACCTCCGCAGCGACTAGCTTTTTGCTCGCAATGTCCCAATTCCAAAGATTGACGGTGCCCAATAGTGCACCGGCGTATTTCCGAGAACCTTTGAGGTACTGCAACGAACGGTCGTACAATTGTTGCTCAAGTGCAGAAGGTTCGGAATGCGGGTTTCCACTGCTTTTAATCGAATTCAACGCGATATCTTGCAGGTACTTGGGGACTTTGGGGGAAAGATAGGCCCGCTTAAGTGCGTCCGACGCCTCGAGTGAGCGGAAACTCCCCAAGGCCCGAATCGCTTCGGCCTGAACTTGCGCATTGGCCGAATAAGCTGCCCCGAGTAATGGACCCTGAACGTCGACACTCATCAGCTTTAAACCGCTGCGAATCCCTGGGAATTCGGATTTGAGATTCGAGTCCGCGAAAGTGTTGAGCATGGCAGCTACGGCAGGTTCGCCTATTCTACGAAGCTTCCGAAATGCATCGGACCTGACTGAAATATTTTCGTCATTGAGTTTCGTAATCAACTCGCGGATTCGGGCTGGTGACTTGCCTACATTTTCGGCGGCAGCCAAAACTTTCTTGGCGAATGCCTTGCCCTCGGGCTGGACTTTGTCGTTCAGGTGGATCGACAGAAAAAAGTCAGCTCCCACGTTTTGGTTAAGCTCAAACAGCTTTGTCTCATCGAGCCCAAGTTTGTCGAGTTGAGACAGGTAACTCCGGGCTTCGTCGAATACTTCTATGTCCATTAGCACCGAAACCGCCTTCACCAACTCTTCGGCAGTGGTCGGATCGGATTCCCTTAGCGACTTCAAGATCAGTCGCTCTGTGTCGGTCATGGCTTCAAGTCTGGCCGCTTTGGTTTCCGCTTCTGATTGCAGCGTAAGCACTGGTTGTGCCCATGTGCTTTGGACTCCCCCCAAACAACCCACCAAGCAACAAAACACCACACCGATTCGCCGAATTTTCATCGGCAGAGCGTGCTTGATGGAACGATCGTTTTTGTGGCGAGCAGAAAGAATTGTCATGACCGGACTTAATCGTCGTTTCAGATCGAATTTCAACAGGTTTGCACCAACCCTGACGATTGTAATCGACGTAAGAGTTAGAAGACTAAACGACAAGCATTGCGAGACAATTTATTGAAAATTCCCGCCGATCGATTGGAGTGTGCCGTTGAGTTGGATCATCGGGACGGGTTAGACCCGAAAAATGGGCCAACTTTTAGAGATTTAGACGCTTTTTCCACGCTGCAACCTGCCCGAGCACTTGGGCTGGTGCTGTCGAACCAACACTCTGAAAAGCGTTCACCGCGTTTTCCACCCCTAAAACGTCGTAAACTGAATCATCCAAATCGGGGTCTGAAGCCTGAAAATCTTCTAAAGGCAACTCAGATAACTTCAATGACTTCTCCGTTGCCGTACGCACCAATTCGCCAATCAAATGATGGGCTTTGCGTTGGGGCATCCCCCGCTTAATCAAAAACTCCATCAACGTCGTTGCATCCAGAAACCCTCGGTCCAGACGTGACTCAATCGAAGCTCGATTGAGTTCGGATTGAGCAACCAGAGGCGCCGCAAGCTCCAAACAAGCTTCAACGGTATCGAAAGCATCAAACAACGGAGGCTTGTCTTCTTGCAAATCTCGGTTGTAAGCCAAAGGCAAACCTTTGGTCAAAACCAACAAAGTCTGAAGGCTTCCCACCACACGGGCAGACTTACCTCGAGTCAGCTCCAACACATCGGGATTGATCTTTTGCGGCATGATCGACGATCCCGTGCAAAATGCATGGGGTAGTTTGATAAAGTCAAACTCCGAGGTCGACCAAAGAATCCACTCCTCCGCCCAACTGCTCAAATGAATGGCGATGTTGGTCAAACAGAAAACTGTCTCTAAAACAAAATCGCGGTCACTTGAGGAATCAATACTGTTAGCAACAATCCCATCAAACCCCAATCGCCGAGCCACGTTATCGCGGTCGATGGGAAGTGTGGTGCCGGCAAGCGCCGCAGTTCCAAGACTGCACAAGTTCAGCCGTTTTCGTGCATCGGTCAAGCGTCCACGGTCTCGCTGAAACTTTTCACAATAAGCGAGCCAAACGTGAGGCGCGAGAACCGGTTGAGCTCGTTGAAGATGAGTATAAGCCGGAACAATAACGTCAGCGTCCCGGTCGCAACGCCCCACAAATGATTGCTGCAATGCCTCGAGTAACCCATCAACTCGATCTATGGCATCACGAACCCAAAGTCTCAGATCAGTAGAGACTTGGTCGTTTCGGCTTCGACCGGTGTGTAGCTTTCGTCCAGTATCTCCAATTCGATCGATCAGAGCCTGTTCAATATTCATATGAATATCCTCCAGCTCTTGGCGAACGGGAAACGTCCCGTTTTCAAGCTCCTGCAGAATTTCGGCGAGCGATTGCTCGATTTGCGATAATTCTTCGGGAGTTAATATGTCTTGATCCGCCAGCATTTGCGCATGAGCAACGCTGCCGGCTATATCGTGGTGGTACAGACGTTGGTCAAAGCTGATGCTTTCCGTAAATCGCTCAACACGCTTGTCCACGGCAGAATCAAACGCACCACCTCGGCTTGGACTGGACAAACTCCACCTCTTTTTTTGTTATCAGCGTCAAGATCTCAGTTTTGGCTCGGCGCGACGGCCGAATCAACCCAGAAACCCCCCAAGCTTTCAGGGAGTTTTCAATGAGAAATTGCACGAGCATTATACATCTTGTTACAGAGAATCGACGTAATCGTAAGCCCGCCTGAAAATAGTGTCAAACGTCAAGCCTCGGGCTCTGAAAAAGCAATCCAGCGATGATTTGTTGACCAAACTTCCATTAACTCAATCCCCGCGTCCCGCTAGAATACAGGTCAGACCTTCTCTCAAAATCAGCATTCACGCGTTCAATCACTCCACTTGGCGGATCCAAGACTGAGAAAGATGGAGGCTGAGGCAAAATGGTTGACCTATTTTGAGTTAAGGCCAATAAAAAAATTAAGGCCTTCGAGATAATAATGAATCTAGCTTCGAACATTTATCAGACGGCATCGAGATCCAGCAGCACTCCGAGTGTGACATTCGCAGCCTGCTTGATCCTCTGCTTGAGTGTCAACGGATTTCGCCCCCTGCAAGTATCCGCAAGAATTCAGGACAGTCCCGCAACCGAGCAAACCGATTGGCCCCGATTCACCCCTTCCGATGCCGGGGCATCCTTTCAAATGCCCAGCAAGCCACGATACGTTGAACGCGTATTTACACCTGTCAAAGGTCGCCCTCCGATCAAGGTCTGTTTGCATCAAACCGTCGTCGATCAAGGGAATACGGCATTTTTATTCGCGTACAACGATCTCCACGAAACACCTCAAGATAGAGCAACAATCGATAAGATCCTCGACGGAGCGGTCAAAGGTAGCGTCATCAACGTGGGTGGTCAGCTTTTATCGGAACCAAATAAATTCAACTACAAAACTCATTTCGGACGGCAATTTAGCTGCCGGTACGTCCAAGGCGAAAAGAGATTCATCGTAACCGCCCGCCTGTTTTTGGTGGGAAAACGACAGTATCAATTTACTTTTATGATGCGTGAATCGATGTATGACGAGCGATTGGCGGCAAAGTATTTAAATTCTTTCCAATTGGTCGAGCCCGAAAATGACGATCCACCGGTGCCGCGGGCTAAATTCTAACGAGATCGCAGCAACCGACTGGCATAATGTGCTTGAGTCCGGGCGTTACTCGTTCTAAAAAATCGTGCAGCTACACGAGGATTCTCTCCCAAACCCGATCCATTTCCAGAATATTCTTCGCAGCACCTTGAAAGACTGCCACTTGGGTTGGTACGCTTGGGAAATTTTGTAAACCCGGGCGATTTTCGTTTTTGAGCCCATCCAGTGGTACTTCCGTAGGTTTTATGAGCCAACGGTAGATGCCCGCTTCCAAAGGTAAAACAGCGTGCCACGTCGCGACGATATCAACAAGATCATGCTTATTGGCTCTGGCCCAATCATTATCGGCCAAGCCTGCGAATTTGACTATTCAGGAACCCAGGCCTGCAAAGCACTTCGTGAAGAAGGCTACGAGGTCGTCTTGGTCAATTCCAACCCGGCCACCATCATGACCGACCCGGGAACGGCCGAGCGGACGTATATCGAACCGCTCGACTGGAAAATTGTGGAAAAGATTATCGCCCGTGAGAAACCTGACGCTCTGTTACCCACGCTGGGCGGTCAAACCGCACTCAACCTGGCGATGGATTTGTCCGAGCACGGGATTCTGGAAAAATACAACGTCGAGATGATCGGGGCTAATGCCGACGTCATCGACAAAGCTGAAAACCGAGACCGATTCCAGCAGGCAATGCATGCCGTCGGCCTCGACATCTGCATCGGTGAAACGGTCAATACCGTTAGCCAAGCTCGTGATGTGATGGAAAAAGTTGGCTTGCCCTGTTTAATCCGGCCCAGTTTTACGATGGGAGGAAGCGGTTCGGCGATCGCCTACAACAAGGACGAGTTTGATTTATTGGTTCGACGCGGACTTGACCAATCTCCGACCGATGAGGTCCTCATCGAGGAATCCATCATCGGATGGAAAGAGTACGAGATGGAAGTCATGCGAGACATGGACGACAACGTCGTGATCATTTGCTCCATTGAAAACTTTGACCCGATGGGAATTCACACCGGTGACTCAATCACCGTCGCCCCTGCGCAAACCCTCTCAGATAAAGAATACCAGCGAATGCGTGATGCGAGTCTCGCGGTCATTCGTGAAATCGGAGTCGAAACCGGCGGTTCAAACATTCAATTCGCCACCAACCCTGATACCGGTCGGATGATTGTGATCGAAATGAATCCGCGTGTCAGTCGCTCCAGTGCACTGGCTTCTAAGGCGACGGGTTTTCCAATCGCGAAAATCGCCGCCAAACTGGCCGTGGGCTACCGGCTTTGGGAGCTGTCCAACGACATCACGCGGGAAACGAAAGCATGTTTTGAGCCAACGATCGATTATGTCGTAACCAAGATTCCACGATTCACGTTCGAGAAATTCCCCGAAGCTGACTCCACACTCATGACCCAGATGAAGAGTGTTGGGGAGACAATGGCGATTGGCCGGACATTTAAAGAATCGTTCCAAAAAGCACTCCGCGGACTCGAAGTCGGTAGCTTCGGTTTGGGGAGTGACAACAAGGATCTGTGGGGAACCGAAGAGGAACCCGACCGTGACACCATTCGCTCCAAGCTATCGATTCCAAATTCGGAACGACCATGGTATTTGAGATACGCTTTTAAAAGCGGCATGACGGTCGATCAGGTTCACGAACTGACCAACATCGACGTGTGGTTTCTTGAACACATCGTCGGCATCATCAAGATGGAGGAGTACCTGCGCTCGCTTAAACTTTCCGAAGTCACGGCGATGCAGATGAAGCAAGCTAAGCAATTCGGATTCTCGGATCGCCAGATGTCTCATATCTGGGACACCAACGAGGTCGAAGTTCGCAATACCCGGCTTGGTCTAGGAGTTCGCGCAACCTTCAAATCGGTTGACACCTGTGCGGCGGAATTCGAAGCCTACACTCCCTATTACTACTCGACTTATGAGACCGAGGACGAAACACCTGCCAAATCTGACAAAAAACGAATCATGATTCTGGGGGGTGGCCCCAACCGAATTGGTCAGGGAATCGAATTTGATTATTGTTGCTGCCATGCCAGTTTCGCCCTTCGCGAAATGGGCATCGAGTCAATCATGGTCAATTCGAATCCGGAAACCGTTTCGACTGACTACGACACCAGTGATTTGCTGTTTTTTGAACCGCTGACCGTTGAAGATGTTTTGAATATCTGTGATCGCGTTCAACCCGATGGCGTGATTGTGCAATTCGGTGGACAAACACCGCTCAATCTGGCACGCGCCCTGTCAACCGCAGGCGTGCCAATCATTGGGACCGGTGTCGACACAATCGATGCCGCCGAAGACCGCGAACAATTCCAACAGCTTTTGCAGCGGCTGAACCTTAAACAACCCGCTAACGGCATCGCCCGGACAATGAATGAGGCTCGACAAGAAGTCAACAATGTCGGCTATCCCGTTTTAGTGCGTCCCAGCTTTGTGTTGGGCGGTCGCGCGATGGAAATTTGCTACGACAAATCCCAATTTGAACGATTTGTTTTGGAGGCCTTCATTGTTTCAGCCGGTCAACCCGTCTTGATCGATAAGTTTCTTGAGGACGCTATCGAGGTCGACGTTGATTGTGTCAGTGATGGCGACGATGTCGTTGTGATGGGCATCATGGAGCACATTGAAGAAGCGGGCGTCCATTCGGGTGATTCA
>JAQWLH010000301.1 GCA_029247405.1 Mariniblastus sp. | reverse complement strand
ACAAGAAGGCTGACGATAAGAAGGCTGACGATAAGAAGGCTGACGATAAGAAGGCTGACGATAAGAAGGCTGACGATAAGAAGGCTGACGATAAGAAGGCTGACGATAAGAAGGCTGACGATAAGAAAGCTGACGACAAGAAAGCTGAGCCCAAAGAAGTTGAAGTTCCTTCTCAAGGGCGAAGTAATCTCTGGGGTGGTTCACGCTCTACCAAGAATTCAAAAAAGTCATCTGAATTCGTCGAAGTGTTTGAATCGGTCGTTGCTTCCGCAAATGAATCAACATTGCCGATCATGTCCGGCAAACGACAAATTGCCCTCGGAACCGTAGTGAGTTCAGACGGTTTAGTGTTGACGAAAGCAAGTGAGTTGCGAGGCGATCTGGGTTGCCAATTGAATGACGGGGAAATTATTTCTGCTCAGGTCATCGGCGTTGACCCTAAAACAGACCTGGCCTTACTGAAGCTTGAAACTTCCGATTTGAATGTCATTCAGTGGGCTGATGATCTGTCACCCCCGCTGATGGGACGTTGGGTGGCGACGCCAAAGGCGGAGCGGCGGACCAAGCCCACGGTTGGTGTGGTCAGTGTCAACGCACGTGAGATCCCGCCTTCAAGGCCGTTTATCGGGATTTACATGGAAGACGTTGAAGACGAAGACGGAATTAGGATTTCACGAATCATCAACAAGTCGCCAGCTGATTTGGCGGATCTTCGCGTCAACGATGTGATCCTCAAGCTTGACGGTGAACTGGTTAAAGACCGTATGTTCTTGCAAAAAGCATTGGGGCAGTACGATATCAACGATCGCGTAACACTCGTTGTCAGGCGGGGTGGCAAACAAATTGATATCAAGTTGACGCTTGCCGAACGAGACAAGGTCAGTCCTGACAACAGTCGAAGCAACACACAGAACAGCATGGGGAGCGTCTTGAGTCGACGCCGCAAGGACTTTCCAATGTCGTTCCAGCACGACTCGATGCTCAGCAGTTCGACCTGCGGAGGTCCGATCGTTGATCTTTCGGGTAAGGCTGTCGGGATCAACATTGCCCGTGCCGGCCGCGTTGCGAGTCTTGCCCTGACTGCTGATGTTGTTCTGCCGATTTTAGAGAAATTGAAAACCGGCCAGTACTCTCCCGCGGTTGTTAACAAAGTCAAGATTGATCAGCTGAGTGCTGATTTAGACGAAATGGTCGGCAAGATCGGTACGCTGCCAGCAAAGAAAAATGTACTTGAGCGAAAGTACAACGTTGAGAGGGCGAGACGTGAAGAGATTCAAAAGACAATTCGAGAGTTGGAAGCTCGACTGAAGGCTGCCACTGCTAAAGAAGCGGTTCAAAAGACGGAGCTGGACGACGTGCGAACTCGGCTAAGATTTCTCGAAAAAAGTAAGGGTCGATTGGAAGACGATCTAAAGAAACTTCGTCTTGGCAGTCGCTAGTAGGGTGATTGCTAACAAACACGTATCCGCAGTTACTTCAGATTGAAGCGGTTTGTATGTCATTTTCATGGAACCGTTGGTCGCGAAAACTGCATCGCTGGGGAGCACTGCTCATCTGCGCACCCTTGTTGCTTGTGATTCTGTCAGGCGTTTTACTCCAAGTCAAAAAGCAGTCTACTTGGATTCAGCCTAAGACGGTCAAGGGAGTTGGCGACAACCCGGAAATTAATTGGCAGCAAATTCTGGATGCCACGGCAAGTGTTGCGGTCGCCGAAGTTGCAGCGTGGTCAGACGTCGATCGTATTGATGTTCGGCCCGGCAAGGGCATGGCGAAAGTTCAGTGTAAAAATAGGTGGGAAGTTCAGGTCGATCTCTCGACCGGGGACGTTCTAGCTTTTAACTATCGGCGCTCTGATTTTATTGAAAGCCTACACGACGGTTCTGTTTTTTCTGACGGCGCAAAGCTCTGGTTGTTTTTGCCCAACGGTTTGGTCCTGCTTGGGCTTTGGTTTACCGGGATGTACCTCTGGTGGATGCCCATCGGTGTTCGACGAAAAAAGAGGCTGAGGCAAAAGCTAAAACGTCAACCGTGACCGGAGTTGCATCTGGTTTGCGTTCTCTGTCGGAATGACGCTGCTCGGGATTCTTACGCCGTAAAGTTCAATTTGCCCTCACGGCTTTCGAGAGGGGCTCACAAGGCTGGCGGCGTGTTTGTTCAGCTCAGAAATTTACCGCTGTCAGCGTTGTTTGGTATCCAATGCGATAATCCGATGATTCGTATTTGTATCGTTCACAGAATGCTGCACGCAGGCGCGACCGATAAGCCTTCACCCCGATTGCCAATCCTGATTCGGGATTCATTATGGCGTCTATGTTGGTTGGTCAAATAAGGGCAGGATTCGCCCTGCCGACGTACGCAACTTAAAGTGATTCAAGCGAATCGAGCCGATCAACGGCATCACGATATTTACTCGTTTGATCAGTCTGTTGGTAATAGGTCGCGATGTTAGAGAGGCACTGGGCGGCATGTTCAAAATTATTGTGTTTAAGAAATTCAGAGTGGATTTGATTTAAGAGCCTTATCCCCTGCTCTTCTTTTCCACGCATGAGATACGCTAATCCATAGTCGGCTTGCGCTCTTAATCGTTCGGTAACTGGCCATTGGTTCGAACTGCCGATTGCAGACTGAAGCAAGTTCATTCCCTGAGCTAAACTTCCATTTTGAAGTTTCATCGTTGCGAGGATTGCTTTGGCTCGATCGCTGACGAGTGAGTTCGAAGAACCAAGTCGCAATAAAATGGCTGAAGCTGGCCCCTGCTGGCCGGAATCAACCATCGCTAATGCCTGTTGCATTTGGAGTTCCTCTTTGAGCTTGCGATTTGAAACGATTGCTTCGCATTTTTTGAAGCTTAGAATTGCATTTTGTGCTTCGTGTCGCTTCAGGCTTTGGGTGCCAACAATGGCCCAAATCACGGCTTCCTTGTCAGTCGAACGGTCAGGCGAGAATTGCAAATTTTCGTCCAGGAGTGAGCGCTCAAGACGGGCGACGACTTGATTGGGCCAAGGGGTTGATGCAGGTCGAAGAAATGCCGCTTTTTTCCAGAAAGTTGGATCACTCAATCCACGTTCCGATAGCCATCGGCTTTGAAGATCGATCGCGGTTTTCCAGGTTTGTTTCCATTGGTCCATCGAACCGGAACGCCGCTGAGATTCCCCTAGCAGCAAGCCAATTTTGCTGGCTTGGTAGGGATGGCTGTCGGTGAGAACCTGCATCGCTTGGGAGAAGTGATTGCTACTTTGCTCATGTCTCTCCAACAGTAGAAATGCGATCCCTTCCAGCCGAAGAGTTTCGAACTGAATGATCACATTGCGGTTGCCAGCGAACTTCTCTCGCATTTTGAGCGCTTGAGCGCGTTCGGGTTGGTTGTTTTTGAGGAGATTCAAAAACTCCTCTCGAGTGGCGATAAAAGAGGCGTTCTTTCCCTTGCCCGATACTGTACGGATATAATCTTCCCAAGTGTCCTCTCCGTTGCCACTCCACTGTTGATCAAATAGTTTTGCGATCTCCTCAAGTCGATCCCAAGAATAGATCGAGCCGTTAGCTTCGATTAAAAGTTGGGTGACGATGTCAGGGTATAAACCCACCAAAGCACGAGCTGAGTTGTTTTTGTCTTCCGATAAAAGTGAGTCAAGCAACGTAAGGAGTTCATCAGCCGTGTAGGCGAGATTGTCTGTGTCTCCTAATGTCAGTCCGCCCGAAAGTCGAATTGACTTTTCATTGGGCTCGGCGTCCTTGAGTAACGAGTCGAGGTCAGAGATTCGTTCCGTTTGGCCAACGTTGTTTCTCAGATCGTTGTTTTTCAGTTTTTCCGGCTCGTTTTTGAAGGCGGAGCAACCGGATAACAATAAGCTCAGACCAACGACATTGGCGACAAGCCGTCGCGACCATGTGACTTGCGTCGTGTGGTGCGGATTGTTGAATGTGAAATTCACGCGTTTCTTCTTTTCAAAACGACTTTTAATAACGTTTAGGCACAACGGTGTGGAATCTGAAATTTGCATGGAGGCCGCAACTGTCTAGGTCCGTCTGCACTACTTCATGTGGCGAGAATGTGTTCATCGAGTTTTGACCTGAAATGACCGATGGATGAACGCTTAATTCCTCCAGAAGTTCCCTGCTAATCGATGCGGATTCGCTGGGGGTGTTAAAGACGTAGGGGCGAATCATCACAAGCAGTTCACGTCTCGTCCTGGTCGTCTCTTGGCGTCGGAAAAAGAAGCCAAGCACGGGTAGCTTTCCAAGCCCGGGAACTTGTTCGCGATTGTCAGAGACTTCATCCTCGATTAATCCGCCAAGTGCAACGGCCAAGCCATCTTTGGCGACAACGGTACCACTGACCGTGCTCCTGTTGACCGTGTCAACATCTTGGTTCTCAACGAGTCCGGTGGCATTGACGACGGGGATTCGGCCGCCATTTAAAACCCGACGAGCGTTTTCTTGAACCACTCGGAGAGTGACGGTTCGGTCCGCATTGATACTGGGAGTAATTAAAAGAGATTGGCCGACGTCACGAAGTTCGGTGATCGGAGTGGCAACAATAGTCGTGGTGCTGTTGCCCGTGATGACTTGAGGTGAATTAAACCCAACGGTAAAAGGAATGGTGTCACCGATGAAGATGCGACTAACTTCGTTGTTGGCGGTCAAAAGTAACGGAGTATTTAAAACGGTGACGCGATTGTCATCCTCGAGCAGTTGCATACGTGCCCGAAACGTGTTGCTGACAAATTGGAATGTAAAGTCGCCTTGATTGAGTAGGCTTCCCCCGGGAATCATTGAGGCAAGCTTCCTCGCATCACCCAGTTTGGAGCCTGCGGGAGTTGGGAGGATATCACCAGTCGTGAATCCGCCAGCGTTAATTCCATCTGCGAATTGATAATCAAACACGCTTCGAAATTGATCGTCGAGCAGGATCGACATGACTTTGACTTCGAGTAAAACCAACGGAGTTGGCACATCGAGATTTGTGATCAGTTGCTCAATCTGCTTCATCGTCGTGTCGTCACCGGTTCGAACAATCACCTGATTATTTCTGCGAACAACCGTAACGTAGATAGTTGCCTGACGCTCTTTAAGTAGTTTTGAAATTGGGTCATCGGAATCGGCGGTCGAATCAGGTCGTCGATTACGATTGTTGATGGCATCAATCAGTGTTTGAATTTGATCAGCAGATAGATCAGAAAGTGGTTGGGTTTCGTCAGTTTTGTTGTTCCGACCTGAATTGTTTGACTGGTTGCCAGTGAATCCACCGAGTCCACTTAAACGACTGAACGATCGCCCTCCATAAGCATAGTCGCCTCGATATGAGCCGAGTCCCAAGCTGCGACTGTCAACCAGGTCAAAGCGGTTCATGCGATAGATGATGTCCAGAATCGAATCTTGATCTCCGACTCCGAAATTTAATTCGACTCGATCGCCAAACAGGTTTTGGATGGCGACTGCTGCGTCGACTGGGTTCGGATAAAGTAAAGTAAAGACTCTCGTCTGTTCCTCACGAAAACTGGCAAGATTCTGTTCGTATTCTTCGGTGGTATAGATTCGGATAACACCTGAGTCCTCATCGATTCGAAAATAAAGATCATGGGTCTTGGTCAAGTTTTCCAGAACCGCCATCGGTTTAACGTTGCGGAGGAAAAGGTTGATCTTCATGTCGTTGGCGTTCGTCGAGGCGACGATGTTCAGGCCTGATTGCTCTGAAAATAAACGCATCGCCTGTCCGAGGTCTTGCTCCCGAAAATCGACCAACTCAATCAAGGCGTCCGGGAGTTCAAATGAAGACGGAGCGGAGAGAATTGGATCGTTGGGTGGAATCAACGGCTCAAACTGAGTCGGATCGACCAAGATGTTCGCAGCAGGCAAGGATTCAAGGGTTTGAGCCTTGATCGGAGTCGGCGCGTAGTAGGGCGGGACCTGGGTTTGCGCAATCAGCGTTGTTCCACCGAGTGAGGTGGTGATGATCGCAATGGTGATGATCGCAATGGTGGCGGCCGCGCAAGGGCGGGGTGACCCTAGGTTCCAAGACATCCTTGTCATCCGATTGTAAATCCAATAGCACAACCTATTTGTTGAAGCCATCAAGATTTAGCATGATTTGGGGAGTTAATCGTACAGGTAAACCGTACGTTCCAATTCAGGAAAATGCAGTTCAATCATGTCTTTAGAGATATTCTTGACCTGCATCAATACCCAAATCCCCTCGGAAACTGCGACAGACATTTCCGTATTGCTCCGAATGCGGATAACTCGGTCTTTGGACTTTAAGAGTGCAATGTTATTGCCGCCCCCCAGAATCTTAGATTGAACCTGAAATGTAGGCATTTGCAGGAGTTGCTTACGGAGTTGGGCGGTCTGGTCCGCAAGATCCTTTGTTAATTTTGCAAGCTGTTTGTTTATGCTAGCGAGATCCAGTTTCAACTTGGCATTTTCAGCTTTCAGCGTTTTGTTCAATTCCTGAAATGCATCAAGTTTTTCGACGTTGAGGATTTTTGACATCGTCTGCTTGATAACGTCAGAATCGGCTGTCGGATCCTGTTTTTCCTGGCCAACCGCGTTGTGAGTGAGGGCAAACTGAAAAAGGATCAGCAAAATGATCGAACTCGAAATTCGAATGGCGTTTTTGATTTTCATTTTATTATCCAATTCAGCAATTGAATCATGGCAGGATTGTTAGATTAGTTTCCAGCGGCCAGAAGTGCTACGAAGAACGCGATGTAGACGTATCCAACAATTGCTCCGACTCCAACCGTTAATGAGGGCGTCAGGATTGCATTGAGCCGACGAAGCGACGCCTGGAACTGATTTTCATGGAAATCAGCCACCTCTTCCAGCACGCCTCGCAAGTCACCTGATTGCTGACCAACAGCAATCATCTTTCTTAGCATCGGCGAAAAAGCATTACCCTCATCGATGGCATCTGCAAAATTTCTTCCTTGAATGATCTTGGTTCGAGTGTCATTGACTGTTTTGGCGGTAAAGCGATTGTACAGTAGTTTTTCAACCGTTCCCAATCCGTCAATCAGTGTAATCCCACTCCCCAGCATAACACTCAAGCTTCGAGCAAACGTCGAGGTTTCACACAACTTAAACATGCTGCCAATCAAAGGAATTCGGAGAGCAAATTGGTCTAGCCACATTCTTCCTTCTTTGGACCGATAGGTCACAAGGGTGAATACAAACAAGCCGCATCCAAGGATTGCGATCAAGGGGTAATACTGCCTTAGCCAGCTAGAGGCATTGACCAAGTTCTGCGTCATCGCTGGCATGTTCTTGCCAAGGCTTTGCAGATAAATCTCCAATCGCGGGATTAAATAAACGACCATGTAAATGGTGACGCCGACCGCAACACAAACTACAAGCAGCGGATAAATCAAAGCCGATGAGAGCTCTTGAAATCCGCGTCGCCGCGTTCGCATGGTTGTCACAGCCCGATGCAAAACTGGTGGTAGTTCGCCTGTACGCTCGCCAACGCGAACTAACTGTACGACAAAATCTGGAAAGCAACTGTGTTTTTCCATCGACTTGGAGAGACTCTCTCCGGATTGAATGTCTTTGACAACCTTTTGCCAAATGTTGCCAAGCGATTTGCGCGGCGCCTGTTCGATCAAAGAGATGATTGAATTCAGTAGTGGCATGCCCCCTTTAACCATCATTGCCAATTGTTGAAGACTCAATTCGACGTCGATCGAGCGTGGTCGAAGCCAGTTTGAGAAATCAATTCCGGTCATGCCGGGCTTGGAGGGTTGTGCGACAGGGGCAACGCCGATGACGATCAATCCGCGACTTCGTAATTGAGAGGCAGCCGCTGATCGCGTATTCGCATCGACGATCCCGGCACGCGCGGCACCCGTTGCATCTCTTGCTTTGTAACGAAACTCGGCCATCTTATTTTAGCGGCTCCAAAGTGGTTGTTCGCGTTCTTTTATGTCGTTGAGTCAACAGGTTTTGGATTGGGTAACGATTCTCAAAAAATTGGTTATCAACCAAGGCTGGCGTCAAAACGGACTGATGACCGTCGCGACTTCTTTTACCGTTGTGTCGCCGCGAATCAGCTTTGTGAGGCTATCGTCAAGCAAGTCTTGGGCGTTGCGTTCCATGAGTAATTTTTGGATGTGAGTTTCGTCGGGCCGGCTCGCCACAACGCGCGCGATTTCTCGGTCAAAAGGAATGAACTCAAACAGGCCAATCCGGCCCATGAATCCGGTGCCTGCGCAATATTTGCAGCCGACCTGTTCGTAGATCGTCGTTTCTTTCATCTCCGGACAGCCCAGTAGTTGGGCCTCTGATTCGGTCATTGGGTAGGCGCGTCGACAGCGTTCGCAAAGTCGACGCACGAGTCTTTGAGCCGCAAACATGCGGGAAACTGCGGCGATCAGAAATGGCTTGATTCCCATGTCTGCCAATCGAGTGATCGCACCCACTGCCGAATTCGCGTGAATCGTGGTCAACACGAGGTGTCCGGTCAGGGCCGCCCGAATTGCTGTTTCGGCAGTTTCTTCATCACGAATCTCTCCAATCATTAAGACATCCGGATCATGACGCAGTGCACTCCTCAACGCCTTGTGAAAGCTGACTTTGTCATTGGCATCGACCTCGACCTGTGAGATGCCATCAATCACGTATTCAACCGGATCTTCGATTGTGATTACATTGAGTGATCGTTTGCCGATAAGGTTTCGAATGGCTGCGTAGAGCGTGGTGCTTTTGCCACAGCCGGTTGGACCCGTCAGGAGGATCAGGCCGTTCGGGCGATTGATCACATGTTCAAACTGAGTTAGATCTGAATCAATCATCCCGAGGCGACCAAGGGTCAAGTCCTGAGTTTGCGTCGCCAGCAAACGCAGGGTCATACGTTCACCATGCTTGGTTGGGATGGTCGCCGTGCGAATATCCACTTCACTGCTATGCTCTGAGCTCAATGTGAACCGACCGTCTTGCGGTGCCCGCCGTTCGGCAATGTCCATTCCCGACATGACTTTTAATCTTGAAAGCAGTGGAATGTGGACGCTGACCGGGAATTGTCGATAATCATCCAAGAGACCGTCAACACGAAGTCGAATTCGCAAGTCGTGTGATGTTGGTTCAATGTGGATGTCGGTTGCCTGACGAATTAGAGCTGCATGGAAGATTTCGTCACCCAATGCGACGATGTTATCCGAGTCCGCTTCGACCTGAGCGCCAGAAAATTGAATCCGGACAGGCTCACTCTGATTGCCGTTCCAGCGAACCGTATCTTGAAAGATTCGCTGAATGGCACGAAACAGCGAGGCGGGTTCGGTGGGGACAACTTCGATCGCCTCGGAAATGTATCTGCGAACGGCTTGGATACTCTGGTCGTCATCAGGATCTTTGCAGGCGAGTAGGACTTTGTTGTTTTGCCTCGTGAAAGGAAGGACCTGCCGTCGCGTCGCGAGGTTGGCTGGAATGCGTAATGCCCATACCGGATCAATTTTAACTTGATCCATGTCCAGCACCTCTGGGGTGGCTTGGGGGTTGGCGTTAGCATTTGGCTCGGACATCAAACAGGATCGGCTTTCGGTGAAACGGGACTTAGGGTTAGGCGCGCGTGCGGCGAGAAATTTGTGCGAGGATTTCTGGGTTTCGAGCCAATGACATGGCTGTTTTTTCTGAAATTTGACGAGCTCGCCAGAGTCGGGCAAGACTGTCATCGAGTGTCCACATCCCTTCTTGCCCACTTGTTTGAATGATCGAGGCGATTTGATTCAGATTTGCGCTGGCAATTAAGTTGGAAATTCCCGGATTCACATGCATCACCTCACTCGCTAAGACCCGCGTCGATTGTTGATCAGCCTGATCAAGGTTCGGGTTTTTTTGACGCGGAAGCAAATGCTGAACAATGACAGTGCGCATCACCGTGGCGACCAAACGCTGTGCCAAATCCTGTTCCGAAGTAGGAAAAGCGCTGATTAAACGCTCAATCGAGGTTTTACAGTCGCCCGCATGAACGGACGCGAAAACCAAGTGCCCCGTTTCGGCAGCGGTAATGGCGGTTCGAATCGTGTCTAGGTCTCGAAGCTCGCCGACTAAAATTACATCGGGATCCTGCCGAACGGCATCGAGTAATGCCTGGTTGAACGTGCCGACATCCGTCCCCACCTGACGCTGGTTGACCAATGAACAGTTGGAGAGATGGACAAATTCAATTGGGTCTTCGATGGTGATAATGTGTGAAGAGCGAGACCGGTTAATTTGATCAAGCAGCGACGCGATGGTGGTGCTTTTGCCAGAGCCAGTGGGGCCTGCGACAAGAATCAGCCCATCCGTCAAATCACAAAGCCCGTAAAGCCGGTCGTCCAATCCAAGTTCTGAGAGCCGGGGGACGACATTGGCGAGTAGGCGAAACGCGAAACAGGTTTGTCCATTCCGCCGGTAGGCATTGAAGCGGAACCGATGCTGCTTGTCGAGCGAATAGGCTCCGTCTACCGAACCTCGATGGTTCAGTTGCTGAAGTTGAGTCGGATTGAGGATCTCATCGAGAAACGCGTGGCTTAAGTTTTCACTGAACCGTTGTTGAGCAAGTTCAGGGAAACTCTCTCGTTGTAGCTTTCCATCAACTCGATAGTGAATGGGTTCCCCCGGAGAAGCATGGACGTCCGAGGCCTGCAAAGAAACAGCAAGTTGCAGTACTTTGGAAAGAAAATCGTTGGAGCGGTCGGCATTGTTCATTGTTGGGTCAGACTGGGCAGCCTGCTTGTTGATTGGATACTTGTTAATTCACAAACACAATCGTCCAGGTTTTTTGGGAACTACCTTCGGCTTCGGGGCGCATGGTCACGGCAACTGGGATAATACTTTTGGCAAGGGTGTCCACGTCAGTTAAAAATTCCAAGACGTCAAAGTAAGCTCCTTTTATTTCGACGGGCCAGAATTCGACGGGGTTAAGTACTGCTTGTTCATTGAGCATCAGGAACAGGTCTTGCAAATAGGAGGAAACGACGACTTCGGAGTCACCACCTTGGGAGACGATCGAGAGGTTGTAGTCACGCATTAGCTCGGTAAGTTTTTCGAGCGTTTCCAGTCTCGATTTTTCGCTACGCCAACTCTGACTTAATTCGCGAATCTGTTGTTTTGAGTTGGCGACGCGTTTATTGATGCGGTCGAGACTCTCTTTTTCGTTTTCCAGATTTCGGCGGGAAATTAAAGTTGTTTCAGGAGCGACGGCAACCAGTTTTTGTTTCATGTACTCTGTTTCGATTACCGTTTTGGTTTGTCGCAACGGCAATGCGAAGACGACCGCGTAAACCGCGAGAATCAACGCAGCGGGAAACAGCGTCAGCAACGCCTGCTCTCGTTTGGGATCGTCTTTTAATAGTTCAAGTGTCATGGGATTAAAAAATTTCGCTTTTCATGCGTTGTTATAAGCTTTTGGCGCCGCTAACTGAGCTTGCTTTTTGTCTTAATTTCGCCGTCGATTCAAATGGCCCCGTGTCGGTCAACTGAATTTCGAAATCCCAAGGCCCGCCCGTGGTGAGCTTTTGCTGGCCATCTTGTCGTGCCGCATTGACGACCCAGCCGAGAGGGGCAGCATGTTCTCGCAAGCGTTTGGCTAGGGCTTGGGCTGACTCGCCATTCAGTGAAACTCCGGAGATAGAAACGCCAGCTTCAGTCCCTCCAATTTGCTGAATGACTAATTCTGGTGTGCGCAAATCGGCCAGTAAACTGAGCAATTGGGCGAAACGATTGTTCTGATGTTCCAAAAAGAACTGGACCCGTTTCAAATCACTGGCCAGGGCCGCATCTTCCGTGTCGACTTTGGATCGGTCCGCAAGGATGGCCATCAATTGGGTATCGTATTTCTTCTTTTCAGCGGCAGGTTTTTGAACCTCTGCGATCCTTTTTTGTAAACCAAGATTTCCTGAATTGAGATAGTTCCAATGCCAAAAGCAAAATCCGAAGACCAACAAAGCGATGGCGGCTGAGATTAGAGGCCGAATGGGCGTGGTGCCAGTACGCTTGTGAGATCGGATGATGGGAGCAGCAAGATGCTCAGCGTTTTTGAGATAGTTGTAGGCTACTTGGGCTGCCCATTGGTCGAGGCAACTTTCATCCGAAAGATTTCGAACTTCAGCCTCCGCCGCCGGTTGGTAATCAACGACTTGACTGCCCAACAGCACCGATGATTTTCCAGCCAGTTGTTCCAGACTGGCCTGTTTGACTTTGCTGAGTTTTCCAGGGAAACCACTTAGGAAAAAAGCAAGATCTTGCCACACCTCGACATTGTCTTTTGCCCAATCTTGATTTCCGGAGAGGCCCGCGGGGTGGGCGACTACGATTTCACGGCAGCCTGCCTCTTCGAGTTGCTCAAGGATAGAATTTAGATCCGACCGTCGAATCGCACTTACCCAGTATTGTTGGAATTCGTCTTCAGTGCCCATTGGGTTTGAGGCAAGAGCGATTTCATCGACTTCGATTCCGGAGAGTGTCTCCGCTTCGAATTTAAGAACTTCCTCCAACTCGTCGGATTCGATGCCGGAAATACTCAAGCGAGGGAGCGAAACCAGTTGCGACCAAACGTCTGTCCAAACGATCACGGCGCGATGCCCAATGGGCAGTTGGTTATCAATGACCTGATCAAGGGAAGCACTGATGGTTGATTCGACATCAACGGATTCCAACTTCTTGAATGTTGGAACCGTCAGGTCTTTGCCAAAATCGGCGCGCAAAATACTTTGGTTAGAAAGTAGAATTACCGATATTTCGGAGCGTTTGGCCATCAGGCTTGTTGGTGTTATTGGATGGGTGCTGTTTTCTGCTGTCGGAAATCAAAAAAAACGTTGACGCCGTTATGGGTGACTTGGACATACCTTGTTTGTCGCTGACCGTTGGCATCTGCGACGATGGCGCGAAATCCGACAGGGACGTCCCGGAATAGAAATGAATCCGACTGTTCATCTTCATCGTCCATTGCTGCCAGCAGGGTCAAGGATGATTCAGGGTTGGGACGTAACAAGGCAATCCGGATGCTGGCACTATCTGGATTGTCGACGAGGACTTTACCGGTCACGTCGACTTTGCCTTTTGTAAGGTCCGCAATAAAGAGTTTTTCGTCCTCATCGCCCGTTAGTATGGCAGGGACGCAAACCTGATTGCAGAACCCGCTTGAGTCGGGCAAAGTCTCTGGAGCTCGTCCCCAAGGGTCTTTGAGTTCTTGCATCCCAACGGGAAGTTGCAAATAGGGGCCTCGCCAACCGCAGGGTAGGCGTATTTGGGAATAGTCCACCGGTTGCGTTGGACCGCTGCGAAATTGGAACGGAAAATTCAAAGCCAGATTTGAATCAGTGTTCCAGAGTTCGCCAAGAATTTCAGGCTGCTCTGCTTCGCCGTCGAGTGATTCTGCACGTGGTAGACGACCCACGTCGGAAACGAATCCGCTTATCAGTGGTGTACCATCAAGCTGATATTTCTGTTTGGGCCCAATCGTGGCGGCTTTGATTTCATCCAGCAGGCGGACCGCTGATGACAATCTCTGATTCTCAACCTGTGGTTGAAGCGATTGAAGGGCAACCGTGGCGACAATGGCCAGGATGACGAGAACAACCATCAATTCGAGAAGCGTCAGGCCAGATCGCTGTGCTCGGAAATTTCGCGGGTCGGAAAGACGGACGCTCGTTGTTTGAGCCCTCTGATGATCGGAGCACGCTCGGCCAAGTCCAGCAAAAATCATCTGATTTCCTGATCGCTTACCTGCGGTTATCTGGGAATCTCAAGAACAGCACCATGTCGTCGCCGCACTCAGATAGGGTCAGTTCACTGACTTCATCTTTCCCCGGTTTCATATTGGCGACGTCGTTTGGTGTTTCAATCTCTCCATTGGGGCCCGCTGAAACAACGCGAATGAACTTGGACTCGGTCGCATCGACGTTGCCATCGTTGTCAAAATCAACCTGAAGCTCGAGTTCGTTTCCCCAACCGTCGACGATCGTTGGCTCACCCACCTCGTTGCGGCCCGTTGCATGGATGTAGGGACCGTGCCAACCAATTTTATTGATTGGATCGTATTGTGTCAGTTCAGGTGCCGAGTCGGCAACATGAACCGG
>JAQWLH010000195.1 GCA_029247405.1 Mariniblastus sp. | reverse complement strand
GGCGTGACAAAAATGGAGACCGAGCGAACCGGGCCTTATACGATCAAGACCAACGACGGCGCGGGGACGGTTAGTTCGTTAGAGCTTGTGTATGGAACCGACGATTTTCATATTTTTTACGGGACTGGCAGCTATGAAGGCCCCGTGCTCAAACGCAAACTGACGGGGGAGTGTGTGTTAGTCGTTCAGTCGACTAATCAGAAAGGTCGCGATTCAAAACTTGTTCAAACCAGCCAGTTGGATGTTTTTCTCAAAGTGAACAACGCGACGGCCGGTTTGATTGCCCGCACGATTCAGCCGCTGGTCGGCAGCACGGCGGATCATAACTTTGTTGAATCTCTGAAATTCGTTCAGAGACTCAATGATACGACCGAAAAGAACGGCCCCGGCGTCCAGCAGATGTCAAAGAAATTGAATCTGGATCCTCAAGTTCGGAAAAAATACATCGACGTAGTCGATCTTGTTTTTCAACGAGCCATCAACAATGCAGCACCAGGACCAAGTCAAGCTGCATATCCCCAGCCGGCTCAACCTTCGCGAGCAATAGATTCGAGCAGGCCGACTCTCTATCAAAACCGTGCCTTTCAAGCAGAGCCTCCAGTCGGGGCATTTCAATATTTGCCCCCTGCCCAGTCTCGGCAAATCGAACCAGCCTTGCCCCGTTCTTTCCAGCAACAAAGCTCAAATAATTTGTTGCCAGCTCATGGCTACCAGGCACCGGTCTATGCTGCTGGTTCAGGGCTTCACAATTATCGACACCAGCAAAGCTCTACCAAGGCCACTTACCCGGGCGTGGTTTACGGATCGCCCTATCCAATGTACAGGGGATATCAGTCCCAGTTGCCATCTCCTGGAGCCGTCCAGGCGCAGTACCAAAATTACGGTACGGCGAAGAGTGGCGATTCGGGTTTGCCACAGGTCCAACACGCTGGCGGATGGCGCGGACGCTAGGTTCACGAATAAGCCGCTGTTGAAAAATGATTCAGAGTAGGCTTGGAGGCGGTCAATTTTGGTCTAGTTGGTATCCGGATAAAGCGTGCTTGATTAGTGCCATTTTGATTCGGCAGATCGGTTTGTAACTTAGAAGTTGTGCCGACTTAAGCTTCGACAAATTTTCCCCGACAGATTCGGCCAAGGTCTCTTAACCACGTGTCAATCACATTGGCGGACCCGGCGAATCGGAGGACCTGCCCCTGCATCTCGATGGTTCGTTCAATACATTGCGCGGCTACCATCGCACCAACATTGATTTCATCTTCCCATGTGCCGATCGCGTCTTCTACGTAGGGATTGATGGATAGATCAACGCGTGCGTCGTCCTGTTGGGCACCAGAAAGATTCATGTACCAATGGCGATAGAATGAAATTGAAAAATCACCGGCCAATACCGTCCGCTCTCGCTTTTTGGCTGAATCCTTCCCAGCGCCATCAATAAATCCGATGACCGTCTTGCTGAAGTTGTTTTGCCCCGGATCGAGCCCAGCCAGTTGTGAAAACAAAATTCGCCGAAACTCAAGTGTTTCGGGGTCGGATAATTTGAGTGCCCGAGACACGCTGCCCTCGGACGATTGAGCTAGAGTTTCCAGGGGCACTTCATCCGATTCAACTAAGCTTGTTCGCTCTAGAATGGAAAGCACTTGGGGGTTGGTCAGCGCCTCGAACCGAACCACTTGGCTTCTTGAAACGATGGTCGAGAGTTGCCGTTGCTCTGATGTACCAATCAGGATCAGCACTGAATTCGGTGGGGGCTCTTCGAGTGTTTTAAGTAAACTGTTGGCACCTTCCTGATTCAAAAAGTCAGCATCGTCAATGATGGCGATCTTGCGACCCCCACGAAATGGCTTGAGTCCAATGTCATGGCAGAGTCCTACTTGGCGCCGGTGTTCTTTGTCACCGATGAAGGTCTCGACAGGAATAAAAGCTTTGTCTTTGGGTTTGGAGATAAGGATGAGATCTGGATGTGTCTGAGCACGTATCTGTTGACAACTTGGGCAGGCACCACACGGTTGCAGTTGGGATTCAGGGTTCTGCTCGCACAGCAGAGCTTCGGAAAGTTTCAGGGCAAACGTGCGTTTGCCAATTCCTTCGGGCCCAACAAACAAGTAGGTGCTCGCAAGTCGGTTTCGATCAACGCTTCGACGAAAGCGTTCAAGTGCTGGTTTGTGGTTTACAATTTCGTCCCAAGACATGATGCGTTTCTGTTTCTGCTGTCGCCAAGCTGGTGTTTCTAAGTCAAGTCAAATTCGAAAAGCTGATCGGTGTTCTCAAGTGGTGCTGTTTAGGATTGATTCGCAGATTTTCGCTCAATGTAAGCTATCGCCCGATCGCGAATATCCGATTGTATTGCATCTGGAGATCGAGTGGCATCAATGACTTCAACTTGATCAGGCCACTGCTGAGCTTCGCGAATAAATCCAGCGCGAACTTTCTCAAAGTATTCGATGCCTCGTGATTCCATGCGATCCAATGAGTCTCCGAGTCGTTGCATCGCGACATCGACAGGGACATCTAGAATAAACGTTGTGTCGGGCATGATTCCTTCGGTTGCAACTCGGTTGATCGACCAAAGTTCATCTGGATTCAATTCCCCGGCATGACCTTGGTAGACCACGGTCGAGAAAATATAGCGGTCGAGAACAACCGTTTTCTTTTCGTTCAGAGCTGGTTTCACGATTTGCTGAATCAACTGGGTGCGGGCTGTCGTGAACAGCATCATCTCTGCTCGCATCGAGATGGGGATTTCATGATCGCCGAGCAGGACTCCACGAATCCTTTCACCCAATTCAGTGCTGCCCGGATCTTTGCAAGTCACCACATCGTGGCCTCGGTCAGATAGCCATTGGACGAACATCTGGAGTTGTGTTGATTTACCAGCACCATCGACGCCATCAAAAACAAAAAACATGCAATAGACTGCCTACCTTTGGGAATTCCTGGTCTTTTCACGATGGACGCCTAGCCCATCGAATTGGTCGCGTTTCAAGGTGAAAAGTCATCTGACTTCCATTCGCCAAACGCCCGAGGCGAAATCCGAGTTTGTTAAACGTGTAGTATCGTCTCAGCGATTACTTTCAAGCAAATGTGGTGAATTGCGTAGCTAATGCCTTAGCATTAGCCGAATGGCAATCGTGGACTGCGGTTTGACTCGCGTGGCTATTTTGTCCTGAAAGAGGTGTCGAGTGCTAGCCGGCATGAAATGGCAATGTTGGGTTAACGTGGGAATGTCTCGGAAAAATCAAAGCATTGCCGCCGATATTGAGTTTGCGTCCGCAATTCTGGTTTACTTTTTAGTTTTCTCCCAACCATTGGGCCGTATCATTCGGCTGCACTACAACGCATTCGCACGTGCGAGTAGGCCATCAAAATTAAATTTACTTTGGCGGTCCTCGCGGTGGAGTCGAATCAGTGTCTCAACCACTTCCGATTCTCGCGATTTGCAATCTCGGTTTCATACGACTTAGACCGGTAAGAATCTTGGTAGAGAGATCTCAAGACGATTTGAGACTCTTCTTTAAAGCGGCAACCAGAGAGAACGAAATGCGCGATCGGTCAATCCATCCGGACCCGCGTAACGCCTATGACCCATACGATTTAACATGATTGCTTCTCCTTTTCTTGAATTCTGGGCAAACGGCCTAAACTCATCACAGTTACCAGTCTTTCTGGTCGTTATGACCCGAATCGGTTTGTAAATTTTACAAGAAATTCATTTGCATTTTATCTTTTCAAACCTCTTATTTAATCTACCTTTCAACGAGTCGCGGTAGCTCATCCAATGGTGGAGAGTTGCTGTGCAGAACCAACGACCTTTTAGGAAATGAACCAACTCAGTTGAGCCAAGTTCAGGAGCTACACATGTCACGCGTTAGAAACACGATCATTGCATTCACCGTCGCTGCTACGTGTATGGCTGTTTTGCCAACCGAAGCCAATGCGGACGGTCCACTTAGGCGATGGCTACGGAGTCTTCGGGGCAACAGGGTAACGGACAATTGCGGTTGCGAAACCAGTCCTTACAGCTATGCCCCTGCGACAACGCAAACGGCCAATTACGCTCCCAACCCCTACAATTTACAACCCGGGCAGTGTATGAAAACTTGTCAGCAAACGTGCAGTCGCACGGTTGTTAATTATGTTCCCTACACCGCTTACCGAACTCAATACAACCGAGTGCCCGTCACTCAATATCGTCCAGAGACCAAGTCGGATCCGTGCACTGGTTGTACCGTGACTTGCATGAAGCCGTGCACGACTTACACATACCAAGTGCAACGGGTTCCCTACACAACGTATCGTCCTGTTTATCGGCAGGAAACTTACAAGGTTCCCGTGACGACGATCACGAACGGTTGTGCTACCGGAGCTTGCGGGACATGTCAGACATGTGACACAGGGACCTGCCAGACATGCGTTACTGGCGGAGCGGCAGGCAACTACGCTCCAACAGGAATGAATAGCGTTCCACAATCGACCTACACCAATGGTGCACCAACTCCCACAACCGCGACTCGATACGAAGACGTGCCTAACGGGACGCTGTCGCCGAGCGGATCGGTCTACGGATCGGCTCCTGCAGATCAAACGCCTGCTCTGCCGAACCCGGTGACCATGCAACGCCCGTTTCTTGATCGTTACAACCAAGGTTCGCCATCGGAGGGGCTAGGCTATACAGTTCCAGCGCAGTCAACAGTCTCGCGAGAAGTACCTGCTACCATCAGCGTGCAAGACAGAACCGCTCAGTCTCCTACTCGCAAGCAGTGGGGATATACGCCAATCCGGACAGCAAGTTATTCCGCACCGAGCACATCTCGGGGGCAACTGGCTCCAATTCAATATGCTCAGCCGAAAAAATCTGCAGGGCATTTAAACGGCTGGAAAGTCATTAACTAAGTTCGCGGTAATCTGCGAGCACAATGCTCAAGAACGCAAGAAAATTCAGAACAGGCGAGTAGGTCATCTACTCGCCTTTTTTTGTTGGCTTCACTCGTTTTTCTTCAAATTTCGCATTTGTCGATCAGGGAATACGTAGCAACTGGGGTGACTTTTTCGGTTGGAATGTCCGAAGGATCTCCATAAATTGGAGATAATCGAGGCTATCTTTAGGGGCGGAGTGACCATTTTGGATAAAATTGGGGCCGTTTCATCCGCTCAGCAAATAATTCAAACTCGGTAAATAGGGTAATTTCACTAAGTGGACTAAAGGGTTCAACACAAAAACCGCATTGTGTGACATGAGTTACCCTTATCTGTTGCTTGTCGACAAATGACGACAATAAGCGCCTAAGTTGCCTCAAAGTTCTTTACGGGAACGGTTTCTTTTATGAGAATTATGGGGGCTGAGCCAACAGATTAGTAGGAACGCATTGATTTGAGATCACGCGTCGAACTTAACCTACGTGGATACGTCTAAAAGTGTGCCAGCGGTGATTCATCCGAAGGATCGGAATCACAGACCGTTTGAAAGCGGTCTCATTTTTTGAAAGCCGTGAAGCGACGGCAGGCGGAAAGCAATTTTCGAGGAGCATCGCGTAGAAGTTGTGCGCCTCCTAACTCAAAATAAAGGCAGATGTATGTCGGATGTGATCAGATCAAATCCTAAATCCATTGAAGATGCAAACGAGTCCTACATCACCCAGACGGTGGATACAGACCCAGCTGAAACTCAGGAGTGGTTGGAGTCGTTGGAATACATCATGGGCAGCAAAGGCCATGATCGCGCTAAGTACCTACTTTCAGTCCTCGAAGCCCGAGCTCGAGTTGAAGGGGTCGATCTTCCGATCAAATCGAACACGGCCTACATCAACACGATCGCAAAACACGAACAACCGCCTTATCCTGGCAATCGTGAGATTGAACGACGTATTAAGAGTTTTGTTCGATGGAACGCCATGGCGATGGTCGTCAAAGCCAACAAGAAAACGGACCTTCCGGGAGTGGGGGGAGTTGGCGGGCACATCTCGACATTCGCTTCTTCGGCAACGCTGTATGAGGTAGCACAGAACCATATTTTCCGCGGCCGCGGCGAAAGTGGATTTGATGGTGACCATGTTTACTTTCAGGGCCACGGTTCTCCGGGCATGTACGCGAGAGCTTACATGGAGGGGCGATTAAACGATCAACACCTCAACAATTTCCGGCAGGAGCTTCAGGATCATCCGGGACTTTCATCGTATCCACATCCGTGGCTCATGCCGAGTTTCTGGGAATACCCGACGGTTTCGATGGGACTTGGGCCGATCATGGCGATTTATCAGGCCCGGTTTAATGAATACTTAAAAGATCGTGGTATCAAAGATACGTCCAACCAACGAGTTTGGGCATTTCTTGGGGATGGTGAATGTGATGAACCCGAGTCCTTGGGAGCAATTACGCTAGGTGGTCGTGAAAAACTAGACAACCTAAAGTTTGTCATTAACTGTAATCTTCAGCGGCTGGACGGGCCGGTTCGAGGTAACGGTAAGATCATTCAAGAGCTTGAAGCCTTGTTCCGTGGCGCGGGCTGGAACGTGATCAAAGTTGTTTGGGGTGATGACTGGGACCCGCTTTTGGAAGAGGACCATCTTGGCCTGCTTGTAAAACGAATGGGTGAAGTCGTTGATGGTCAGTACCAAAAGTACGTTGGTATGCCTGGCGCCTACACTCGTGAGCACTTCTTTGGCAAGTATCCCGAACTGCTCGAGATGGTAAAGACCTACAACGACGAAAAACTACTTCGGATGCGTCGAGGTGGCCACGACCCTGAAAAAGTGTATGCGGCTTTTAAAGCAGCCGAAGAGCACAAAGGTCAACCTACCGTCATTCTGGCAAAGACGATTAAAGGTTATGGCCTTGGCGAGGCAGGTGAGGGCCGTAACATCGCTCACAACCAAAAGAAGATGAATGACGCTGAGCTGCTGGAATTCCGCACGCGATTTGGAATTCCAATTTCTGACGAAGATGTCGGCAAGGCTCCGTTCTACAAGCCGTCGGTTGATAGCGTAGAAATGAAGTACATGAACGAACGTCGAGCAGCACTTGGCGGCCCCGTTCCATCGCGTCCGACGACGACGCCAAAAATGGAAGTTCCACGCTACGAAGAGTACCGCAAGTACATTGACCGAGATAGCGAGAAGAAAGAAATCTCGACGACGATGGGGGCCGTGCGTCTTTTGTCAAAATTGGTAGAAGACAAGAAAATTGGCAACAATATCGTACCCATTGTGCCTGATGAATCGCGTACTTTCGGGATGGAAGGGATGTTCAAGCAGGTCGGGATTTATGCTCATGCCGGTCAATTGTACGAGCCGGTCGATAGCGACAATAAGCTTGCTTTCTACAAAGAAGCCAAAGACGGACAACTTCTCGAAGAAGGGATTTCGGAAGCGGGTTCGATGGCCTCATTTAACGCGGCAGGAACCGCCTACAGTGCCCACGGCGTCAACATGATTCCGTTTTATATTTACTACTCGATGTTCGGTTTCCAAAGGATTGGCGATTTGATTTGGGCCGCTGCCGATATGCGAGCCAAAGGGTTTTTGCTGGGCGGAACGGCTGGGCGGACATCCCTCAATGGTGAAGGACTTCAACATCAGGACGGTCATAGCTTGCTCAATGCGATCGCATTTCCGACGGTTCGAGCGTTTGATCCAGCATTCCATTATGAAACGGCAGTTATTGTCTTTGACGGTTTGAAAAAGCTCTACGAAGAAGGCGAAACCGCAATTTACTACCTGATGGTGGGTAACGACAATTACGTCATGCCCAAGATGCCGGAAGGTTGCGAAGAGGGTATCGTCAAAGGGATGTACAAATTCAAGTCAGTTGATGGCAAAGAGGGGGGACCACGCGTGCAGCTCTTTGGTAGCGGTGCGATCATGAATTGCGTCCTAAGAGCTCAAGAGCTGCTGGCGGAGAAGTACGGGGTGGGCAGCGATGTTTGGAGCGTGACCAGTTACAACGAACTTCGTCGTGATGCCCAAGCTTGCCAACGCTGGAACATGTTTCATCCCACACAAGCGCCTCGCAAGAGCTATATCGAAACGGTTCTTGAAGGTACCGAAGGACCGTTCATTGCCTCAAGCGATTACGTTCGGGCCCACAGCGAGCAGGTTGCCCAATACCTTCCCGGTTCATTTTATGCCCTGGGAACTGACGGAATGGGGCGGTCTGAAACACGGCCTGCACTACGCCGCCACTTTGAAATTGACAAAGAGTGCGTCACCATTGCGGCCCTTTGGCAGCTCTCGAAGCTTGGCAAAATCGAGGTCAGTGTCGTCGAAAAAGCGATCAAGGATCTGGGGGTTAACCCCGAGAAAATTGACCCGCTCTACGCTTAACTCACTCCGACTGCGAAGCAATCCTACAAACGAACAAAAATTTTACCACGTAACACAGGCTAAATTCGAATATGGCTGTTGAATTTAAATTACCGAAACTTGGCGAAGGTGTCGATTCGGGTGATGTCCTTGAGGTTCTCGTTTCCGAGGGTGACGTCATCGAAATTGATCAGGGCATTGTCGAACTAGAAACCGATAAAGCGACTGTGATTGTACCCTCAGAAGTTGCAGGTGTTATTAAACAAGTTCACTGTGCTGAGAACGACACGATCAATGTTGGCGACGTCGTCATTACTGTTGAGCCAGCCGAGGCTTCAGCTCCTGCCCCCGCACCTGTGCCGGAAAAACCAGTCGCTGCCCCTGAACCGCCCAAGCCAGTCTCGCCGCCCATCGAGACATCGCAGCCTGAGCCTCCGGTAGTACCCGTACCTTCGGTAGCCCCCGTTCCTCCTGTCGCTCCCGTTGCACCGGTTGCTGAGGCACCTGTGGCAGTTGCTCCTGCCGGGGATGCGGGGACGGTTCCAGCTGGTCCTGCCATTCGCAGGCTCGCTCGCGAAGTCGGTGTTGATTTACGTGCGGTTCAAGGAACCGGTCAGCACGGGCGAATTATCCGTGACGATGTACTCAAAGTCGTTCGAGAGGGAAGCCGGAGCACTGCTGCTAGTCCCGTTGCCTCGGAACCAAGTCAGACGGATGGATTCGGTCCGGTGCATGTTGAAAAAATGCCGAAGATTCGTCAGACGATCGCCCGAAAGATGCACGAGTCATGGACGACCTGTCCTCGTGTCACTAATTTTGATGATGCCGACGTAACGGCTCTTGAGGAAATCCGTCAGAACAGCAAGCAAGAGTATGCCGCTGGTGGCGTCAAATTGACCTCGATGCCGTTTCTCGTCAAAGCCGTCGCGATGGCCCTTAAAGCCCATCCGGTGATAAACGCTTCGGTTGATCTTGAGCAGGGCCAAATTACATACAAAGACTATGTCAATATTGGAATTGCTGTTGATACAGATCGCGGGTTGGTTGTGCCTTCGTTAAGAAGTGCAGATCAACTTGGCATTCCTGACATTGCTCGGCAGCTCGGAACTTTGGCTGACAATGTTCGCACGAACAATTTCTCCATTGATGATTTGCGTGGTGGAACGTTTACCATCAGCAACCTCGGGGCCATCGGTGGAACCTATTCAACGCCTATCATCAATACGCCAGAGACGGCAATTTTATTGGTGGGCCGCTCAAGGAAGTTGCCTGTCGTCGTCGGTGACGAAGTCAAGATTCGATTGATGATGCCGTTAAGCCTCTCTTACGATCATCGTTTGATTGATGGAGGAGCCGCTGCTCGCTTCTTAAACGAGGTGATTGGTTACCTCGAGGCCCCCAGTCGCTTGTTGTTGGCACTTTAAATCGTTCCTCCGTTGATTCCTCCCCGAGAATCTTCCCGGACCCAAACAGAAGCCTTCGTTAAGTTGGCAGCGTGAGTGGTTGAAACCAAAAAAACGCCCGTTGAAGAATCTTCAACGGGCGTTTGTTGTTCCGAGTATCAGTTGAACGTTCGTCTTAGCGACGCCATTCCACACCGAAGAGGAAGCCGGCAGCAAGATGGCTGTCGTCAATCAAGCCCGTTGGTGTTGAGCTCCCACCAAAGGCGGAGTTTGGATTCAACGATGTCGTCAGAGTGTTGGCTCGAGCGATGCCATTCCAAGTGTAAGTGGCTTGGACACCTGCTCGCAGTGAAATGTCTCGGCTGATGCCGTAGGTCAATTCAATCTGGCCGTCGAGTACCGGTACGAATGACTGGTCAGAGGCGTAAGTTTCTGTAACCGATTGAACGCCGGCAGATGAATTTGCAATGTCAGTTGCAAAGTACCGTTGCTGGTTATAGAGCGTTGCCAGGCAACCGTCAAAGACTGTCTTCCAGCGTCCGCGTCGCTGGTTGTACCGACCACCGGCCTGAAGGCCAAAGCTGTCGTTGGTAGCGTTCTGCTTGAAACGATTGAAGACGATTGCACCGCTCAAAGTCTGCGTCGTATCCTCAAGTGTCTTGTCAGAGATGTTTTGATAACGAACTCCAATGTAGGGCTCAAGATAGCCACCAGCGGAGAGTGTTTGGCGGAACAGTCGATTGACTTCGACGGTGTTGAAGCTCATGTCGACAAGCATTGGCTGCGAGACAGAGACATCTTGACCGTTGGAGAAGTAAATGCCGTTGGAGCCTTGATACGACATTCCCCAGCCCTCATTGTCATCTGAGAAGTACCCGATGTCATAATGGGTTCCCCAAATGTAGTCGGATCCAGTTTTGATCGAGTTGTTGGCGACCCCGACATGGCCAGCACGAGAGACACTCGTGTAGGTCCTGTCGATCGTGAAGAAGAATCCCGTATTCGGGGATTTTTCTTTTCCGTTGGTAAATTCCAACGGAGCGAATGCACGGGTGTCGTAATCAAACACTCCGGGTGTCGCGAAGGGACGAGTCGCGTCGGCCGATTCGAGCGATTTTGGCCCGAACCTTGGACTTGGTGTTTCCACCTGAGCGTCTACCAAGTTAATGGTGACGAGTGAGACGAAAACAGCACCAATAATGAACGTATTTTTCAAACCCATTGCTTTCTTCCTGCTATTTGCAGTGGCAAGTACACGTGAAATCTGGGGAGATTCCACTACCAGCAAGTATCGGATGTAGGTTTGTAAGGGTTGAATAAGAAAGCTGGAATTTGAGGAATATGTCAGTTTTTCGCAAATTTGATATCAATCGGACGATCCGTAACCTTTGCCATAACTTACCAAACTGCCTGTTTCTACTGTTTTGAATCGCTTTTGTTGGGGACGGATGTATACTGGAACTAAAAGTGGGTGTTATTCATCCATTGAGGTGCGCGGTAATATGCTATCGCTCAAAACAAATTTGGCCTCCATGCCCAGACATCCATTCAAAAAGTTACAAGCACCAGGAGATTGGTTGATGAACCAAAGTTTTAGAAAGTCGTTGAAGGCCGCACTTTTGTCGTTGGCCGTTCTTTTTGGCGGTATTACTCAGGCTGATGCCGTTGACGTGATTGACGTTGATACGTCACGCGTGCTTGTCGGTGCGGTTCCTAGTTTCCCGGATTTCTATACGCCTAACCAAGAAGCGAGTCTTCGCACTGAGTTGGCAGCGGCTTGCAAAGCAGCCGAAGCGATTTGGGATGCAAGAATCATTGGTTACAGCACCGAATTACCCAATTCACTCCGAATGCAACTCACCAACCTGAAAATTAAGTGCGAAATTGGTGAGATTGATGGCTTAGATGGAATTTTGGCGCAAGCAGGTCCGGATGCCGTTTTAGGTGTCACTCGAACGGTCAAGTTAAATGTCGAGAAGAATAACACCGTGCCGCTTGAGGCGACGGTGACTTTCGATTTGGAAGATCTGGGTCAACTGTCGGCCGCTGGCTTGTTAACACAAGTTGCGGCACACGAAATTTGCCACGCTATCGGATTTGGATCTTTTATCCTGACAGAAAACGGTCTCAGTGGTCCTGTCAATGGAATCGGACTCAGCCAATACAACGGCGGACAGTATGCTTTAAGGTCTTATCGTAAAGAATCTGGCAACGGTGTTTCGGGATACATTCCATTGCAGCAAACCGGTGAAGGTAGCGCAGGTGGTCACTGGGCTCTTGGCGTTCCTGTTTTTGACAAAATTGCGATTAACAACTCACACGATTTAATGCTTGCATTTGTCGATGTTGCTAATCCACCGAACGTTTACATTGCGGAAACGACATACGCCTTGCTGGCTGATGTCGGTTACGCTGTCAGGGGATTCAATGATCATTTGGTTGCTCCGCAAGGTGCTGGCACTGGCCGCTGGCCAAAAATCACGGGACCTGGAGTAGATCCATTTGCTGGAAACGGTGTCCGCTTTGATACTGATGGCTTGAATTTCGCCCGAGTTTCGGGCCGAAATGATGCGATCGTCTCAACCAAAGGAGCCGAAGGCACACCCAATGCTGGAACCGGTAGCACTAACAAGTTGGATCCTTACGGTCTTCGTAATCACCGCTGGTCAAAGTCGACAAAATAGACATTGGACCGCAGATGAGAAAGCACAAAGCACTGATTTGATATCAGTGCTTTTTTTATTGACGCATTTAGTCGGAAACGAGGTTTGATCGCCTCGCGACCTACAAAGATACCGAGCTATCTCAGGGCGTCAGCGAATTGGTGGCGTAGGCACTCAATCCCTGTTGCCCCTGAGGCACCATCAACGACAACGTTGACTCGAACTTCACTGGTGTTGATGGTTTCAATATTTATGCTGGCGTCTGCCAACGCTTTGAACATTCCAATTGCGACTCCGGTGTGGCTACGAAGGCCGACTCCGGAAACACTCAGTTTAGCGATTGTTTTTTTGGACTCGACTTTTTCACAGCCGAACTCAGCACAGACTTGATTGGCGACTTTGAGAGCGTCTTCGAATTGCTCTCGTGGCATCGTGAAAGTGATATCTGCGATTTTTTCGCTGGCATAGCTCTGAACAATCATATCCACAAATACGCCAGCTTCTGCAATTCGATCGAACAATTTGGCCGCGATTCCCGGTTCGTTGGGAACCTTTGACATCGTGATTCGTGATTGAGAATCGTCTAGCGCAATGTCGTCGATCATCAATGCTTCCATGCCCATGCCCTCGTTTAACCTTCGGACAACGTCTTCGACCGATGGCCCCCCGTCATTAGTTCGTTCAGGGATTTGCGGAGCATCAGAGGCTACGATTTTGTCCAATTCGAATTGGGAGTGGACCGTTCGAAGTGCCTTCAGTGCTGATTCACGTTTAACCAATGCAGAGATCTTGATTTCACTGGTGGTGATGATTTCCATATTGACGCTTGCCTCGGCTAGCGTGCGAAACATTCGATTTGCTACGCCGGTTTGCTTTGCCATTCCCAGGCCAACGACCGACACTTTGGAAACATCTTGGTCAACTAGACCGATTCGGCCTCCGAGCTCTTCAAGCGAATGGGAAACTGCCTCGACGGCTTCAGCGGCTTCCCCTCGCGGAACCGTAAAACTCACCGTTGTGTTTCCGTTCTCCGCCACGTTTTGAACAATCATGTCGACCGTGATTTTAAGATCGGCAATGGGGGAAAATATTTTGTGGATTGTGCCTGGAACATCGGGGACATCAAAAACTGAGATGAGGGCTTCATCCTTCGTCAGTGCTGCGCCGCTGACTGCCATGCTTGCCGTCAAGGCGTCATCAACAATGATTGATCCGGGAACATCACTTAGGCTGCTTCGAACGTGGATTGGAACATTAAACTTTTTTCCGAATTCGACGGAACGACTGTGCATCACTCCCGCTCCGAGGCTTGCTAATTCGAGCATTTCGTCATAGCAAACTTGGCGAACCATGCGTGCCTCAGGAAGGACTCGCGGATCGGTTGTGTAAATTCCGTCGACGTCGGTGTAGATTTCGCACTCGTCTGCATCAAGCACGGCGGCGAGTGCAACTGCTGTTGTATCACTGCCACCACGACCTAGTGTTGTGATGTTCAGGTTTTCATCGATGCCTTGAAAACCGGCGGCGATCACGATGTTTCCTGCATCCAACAGGGCTTTTAAGCGATCCGTTGAAATGGACTGGATTCTGGCCTTCGTGTGAGAGCTATCTGTTTTAATCCCGATTTGTCCACCGGTAAGACTAACTGCCTTGTAACCAAGAGAGTCAATCGCCATCGCCATGAGGGCAACGCTGACTTGTTCTCCTGTCGAGAGCAGCATGTCCATTTCACGGGCTGGTGGGCGTTCATTGACCTCGTTCGCCAAAGCGACCAAGTCGTCTGTGTTCTTTCCCATGGCGCTCACAACCATGACGACCTGGTTGCCTTGCTGCTGGGCGCGGACCGCCTTGCGAGCGGCGGCAAGTATTTTTTGACTATCGGCAACGCTGGTTCCGCCAAATTTTTGTACGACAAGTGGCATGGGGATTTCAAAAGTTAAGGTGAAAAAGCGGACGGCAAGCGGATAAACCAAGCTCAGAATTTATCTGCTTTTGATGGCGATAGTAAGCTCTAAAATACACGTGCCCTTATTGCGAGTCTGGGTAGCGCTTGTTGCCGTTGGGGGCTGTCGATCTCACTTCAGAGCTTCAAAGGCTGGAATTGTCGGGAGAGTGGGATGGCCAAGACTGAATCTTGGCGATCATAAGTCGCGGAGTGAAATGACAAATCGCAAGGGTAACGCGACGACCAATTTACTTTTTTGCTTTCAGGAATCCGACTGACACCAGGAATTTATCCATCTCTTTGACGGTGTCGTCGTACTTGCCTTGTTTGCGACCAGAATTGAAGAAGCCGTGGCCCTGTTTTTCGTAGCCAATTAAGTGGCAGCGGTTGCCTGCCGTTTTCATTGCTTGTTCAAACGCCACTGCGGTTGCATAGGGAACGGTTGTGTCCGTTTTGCCATGCATCACAATGGTGGGCGGCACACCACTGGAAACATGATGTACCGGAGAAATTGTTTCTGGATCAACTCCAGCACGATCCCTCATTCCTGACATTTTTTCTTTGCTTCGTTGGGCTTCATCTCCAAGCGGAGCAAGCACTAACGCAGGATTAAATAAGACCATCGCATTGGGAACACTGCTGATGTTTTTGTTTTCTGTCGGTTCGTCATATTGCTTGAGGGTGCCAGTGCAGGCGGCGATGTGCCCACCGGCAGACCCGCCGCCGCTGGCAATTTGGTTCGGGTTAATTCCTAACTTGCTGGCGTTTTCTCGAATCCAACGAACCGCAGATTTCGCGTCGGACACGCAGTGCTTTACCTTGGTTCCATGCCGGGAGGAGACTCGATAGTCGGCGGTCATCGCGACCATGCCTCGTGAGGCTAGGTATTGGCACTGATTCGTAAATTGGGTTGGCTTTCCACCTTTCCATCCACCACCGAAAAAGAAAACGATTGCAGGACGCTGATCGGTTGCCTGATGCCCATCCGGGTAAAAGATATAAAGATTCAACTCAACTTTTTCGTTTTTCGAATTGGTGGTTGTCTTATATATTTCAACTTTGGCTCCAGATTCTCGAATCGCTTTTTCGATCGCTGGTTCTTGCGCAAATCCATTCAATGAGTGAGAGCTCATTGCGAGTAGCACAACCACAATTGTCTTCAAGGAAGATAACACAATGCCAATCCTGTCGTTTAGTTTTGAATCAGTTTGCCAGTTCAAAATTGTAACCTCCTCAACGGAGATTTGTTGGCAGAATTTTATTTGGTTAAAGGAGCTTGGGTTAATACCGTTGGCGATCTCTGCAGACGGATCCATGTAAGCGGCCCGCGTTGTCAGGTAAATTGCAAAACGGGCGACCTGGCATCAACAATCGAAGGAATGGCTGTTTGCGACGGCTCCATGGAACCCGTCCGCGGTTATCAAAGCCGACAAGAGCAAAATGAACCGGCCTCTCATCTCACGAGTTCTTTACCACGACGGAGATTTAATCCAGCCAAGGTGTACCTCGATCTTTAAATGGTCTGTACCTTGAGGAAACCAAGGCGATTGGCAACTCTGCCAAAATTGAAAGACAGTCGTGTTGGGAGGTTCAATTGTTTTCAAGGATAAAAGACGAGCAGAACTGGATTTCGTTTCTCCGTGAGCATCTGAAGGTACTCGTTGGTATTGCCCCTCCCCTTGTCTAAAATATGTCCTTCACCGATCCAACCTGGGAAGCCGAATGACCAATGCCCTGATATTTGTTGCCTTGCTATTGATCTTAGGTGTGGTACTGCGACAGGTGTTCCCGGTATTTCGTTGGTTGTTCATTCCTGCCTCGGTCGTTGCTGGAGTGATGGGATTGGCAATGATTCAAACGGGTTTGCAACTCAACAACCCGATTGTTGCTGATTGGGCAAATTCGACCTCCAACATTCTTAGTAGCTGGCCCGGCTGGTTAATTGCCGTCGTTTTTGCCGGAATGCTGATGGAGTCTCAGAAATCCAGCGCTAAAGAAAGTGCCCGCCGCGTTGGGCAGCAAGGTTTGATGGTATGGATCATTGTGCTTGGGCAAACTGCAATCGGCCTGTGGGTGACTTGGTTGCTCATCCAACCGTACTACGAAGTTCCGAACTCGTTTGGAATGTTGATCGAAACTGGGTTTGCTGGAGGGCACGGCACGGCAGCGGCAATGGGCGAAGTCTTTGCTCACCCATCTGTCGCCCTTGACGGCGGTAAGGACCTTGGGATGTTGATGGCGACTTGTGGGCTGGTTTACGGAGTCCTGACTGGAATTCTTTGGATCAATATTGGTGTGCGTCGTGGTTGGGTCAATAAGAGCCAGGCGCGATCGACCAGCGGGGGGCATCCTGAACAGGTTGACTTTGGTTCCATTGGCACAGCACGGGTTGGGCGAGAAACATTGGATCCGCTTCTTTGGCAAATCGTTTTGCTGGCTATTGCATTCGGGATTGGAGTAATCTTGCAGGCTGCGGTGATGTTTTTTGCTGGAGTGATCGACGGAGTGTCGGAAGTCAAGGCTGTCGACGCGGCACAGGCTCAGCTTTCAAAGCGACTGTCAGCTTCAAATGTTCTGGATTTCCCCTTGTTTATCTACACTCTTTTTGGAGGCTTGATTGTTCAGAAAACGCTGAAGTTTTTTGGCCAAGCTGAACGAGTCGATGGTGAGACCATCCACCGATTAACATCCACGGCGATGGATATCTTGGTCGTTGCCGCGATTGTATCTTTGAATCTGCAGGCTGTTGCCTTCTTGTTGGTCCCTTTTGCGATTCTACTTGTGTTTGGTGGGATTTGGGCGGCGATCTGTTTATTGCTGATTTCAAGGTGGTTATTGCCTTCGGAGCATTGGTTTCAGCTTGGTCTGATCAACTACGGCATGTCGACTGGTACAACGGCAACTGGATTCGTGTTGTTGCGGATGGTGGATCCTGAATTGAGATCTGGAGCGGCTGAAGATTACGCGCTTGCCGCCCCCCTCTCGGCTCCGTTTATCGGTGGAGGCATGATTACCATTGCCATGCCTTTGCTTCTGCTGGAACGGGTTTCGATCGCGATTCCAGCGTCGGTCATTGCAGCTGTTGTACTTGTTTTGGTCGTTTTGGGTCGGAAATTGTTCTACCGAACTTAAAATCATGATCGGGCGAATTTGTATCCATGCCCGCTGCAAATTGATGTCTGATGCAGACTGACTCGTAATTTATATATCAAGAGCGGTTTCCGTCGCGGCAATTTCGGGGTCGGCGCTCCCGTTAAGAAAACAAAATCCAGAGCCGTGTCGAACCAAACGATGTGCAAACCCCGGGCGAAAGTATTTGGGCAAACCGGTAGCAATTAGGCATTAGTTTTAATCTCAAACGGATCAATGAGTCGGCGGGCCGGTAGTACCGACCGAACCGCAATTCGATTAGAATCTCCGCTTTCGAAATGATTTTGAATTTCAGAAGCTGCGCAATTCAAAGCCGCGATGTGCAATCGGGCTTCTTACCAGTCGATTCTGAAATTCATGTTTGTACCGCCTCTCTCATTTGCAAGCATGCCTTGAAAGCGCTTACGGATCGAGGGAAACCCTTCTGTAAAAGCAGTGAATTGATGATGGATATTTTTGAAGATTTAAAATGGCGCGGCTTGATCCATCAGACGACTGCCGATGAGTTCCTCCCAGGCTGGCTTGGTTCTGGATCGCGCACTCTGTATGCGGGTTTTGACCCGACGGCAGACAGCTTGCACGTTGGTAGTTTGCTTCCGCTGATGATTTTGCGCCGGTTTCAAAAGGCGGGCCACAAACCAATCGCGATTGCCGGCGGAGCGACGGGCATGATTGGCGACCCAAGTGGGAAGAGTGCTGAAAGGAATTTGCAGACACAGGAGCAACTTGATGCCAACCTTGCTGGCATTGAAACTCAAATGCGGCACGTGCTCGATTTTGAATGTGGCGACAATTCCGCAATTTTGGTCAACAACAACGACTGGATGAGTAAATTCAGTTACATCGAATTCCTTCGCGATGTTGGAAAGAACTTTCCCGTCAATGTGATGCTGGCCAAAGATTCGGTCAAAAGCCGCTTGGGGAGCGAAGCAGGGCTTAGTTACACCGAGTTTAGTTACATGCTTTTGCAAGCTTATGATTTTGTTCATCTCAATCGAGAGCACGGCTGCGAGTTGCAGATCGGGGGCAGCGACCAATGGGGAAATGTTACCGCCGGCATTGATCTTGGACGACGGATGAATAGCGTCCAGCTTTATGGGATGACTTGTCCGTTGTTGACCAAGTCCGACGGATCAAAAATGGGCAAGACGGAATCCGGCGCCATTTGGCTCTCAGCCGAGCGAACCAGTCCCTACCAATTCTACCAATATTGGGTCAACGTGGCGGATGAGGACACCGGTAAATGCTTGCGTTTTCTAACTGAACTTTCTCGCGACGAAATCACGGAGCTAGACAAAGCGCGTGAAGAAACTCCGCATCAACGCGAAAGCCAAAAACGGCTGGCCGAGGAATTAACGCGGTTAATCCATGGAGAGTCGGGACTCAATGCTGCATTGAAAGCAACGGAGATATTTTTTGGTGCCGAAATCGACAGTCTTACCGATGCCGAACTTGGACAAATCTTTGCGGACGTTCCAAGCAAGCAACTCTCCCCTTCTCGTCTAGTTGACGAGAAAATTGGTCTGATTGATGCAGTTGTCGAATCCGGACTTAGCAAAAGCAAGTCGGATGCACGGCGTTCGATCAAGCAGGGGAGTATTTATGTAAATAACTCCCGCGTGGATGATATTGAGTACCAATTGACCCGCGAAGACCTTGCCAGCGAATCAGTCATCGTCTTAAGAAGCGGCAAACGCAAATATGCGTTATTGCGGTTTCTTGATTAGGCATTCTTTTACTTAGCCTTGTTACCAAACCGGTTTTGAATCTGAACCGGTTTTCGCACCTCTCGTGCGGGGCGGCACCATGATGCAAACGCTCAGAATTAGGCATGGAGTCTGAATTTAAGCAACGGTGGATGCACGAACGTGCACGCCGGCAGGTTTGGTTGGCTCATTACGATTCTCTTTTCGTGGTTGAGGAGGCGAATTGATCGCCTAGTTGCTCTCTGGATGCCAACATTCTGCCGTCTCTGTGCAGCGGTAATAAACAACTCAGAAGAGCGAATCGGCCAATCGAGTAGTCGGTTGGGGTGGATGGCCACGATTTTTAGCGAAATTGCCAGCTAGATTCTGATAGCAAAATGGCCGTTCCAACCACGTTTTTGGCTGTCTTGGATGTCAAATTATACCAATTAGTCGAATCATATCGGAAATACTAATGAGTTTGATAATCCCTAGTCGATGGATGCTAACACATGTACCACTTTTTCGGGCGCGTAGTGCGCATCGTTTGGTGGCGAAATTATCCTTTGAAAGCGTCGAGATTCGTCTCGGGAGACATCGATGAAGATAAGATTGAGCCTTCTCTGCTTTGCAATGGCGTTACTAACATTTGACGTCGCAGATGCTCAGCTAATACGACCGCTCGAAGGCGGGGGTTTTGCCCGCTCTGGAACCCAGCAGTTCTCCGGTGACATTTTGCACCGGCAAGGATCTGGGGGATCGAGAATCGGTCGTCTTTGGTTTGAATCAAATTACGCCGACAGCGGTCTTGGCTACGAGGGTTCTTATGCCAGTCTTGGTATGAAGAGCCGGCTATTTGAAGACCGGTTGGATGGAAGGTGGCTCTTCGAGGGTCGTGCTCATCACTCACTCAAAGAGAATGGTGGGTTCTTTGCCAACATTGGTATTGAGCGCGTTTTCTCTTTGGAGTCTGCAGGAGCCGACGTTAGCGTTGCGGCTTGGTATGACTTTGATGGTGACGAGCAAAATGACTTCTCGCATGTCTTTCACCAAGTTGGCGTGACCGCTCAGATCAAAACTGAAAGTTGGGACTTAATCGGTAACGGTTACATTCCAACGGGCATTCAGGATTACTCATTAGGGGACCCGGCAGGCATTGATTGCTTTGTCGGCAACAATATCGTGATGCGAAACGGCATCGACGCAGCCCTCCAGGGGTTTGATGTCACACTTCGCTTGCGGCCTGAACAAATTGCATTTATGAATGGACGGATTGATTTTGGTGGTTATCACTACAACTCAGATCTGGTGGATGCATTCGGCGGTGCACGAGTTCGATTTGGATTTCAAGTTCTCCGTGGCATGACCTTTAATGTTGAGGTAAACCATGATGAACGCTTTGATACGACAGGTGTTATCGGTCTAGGTTGGGTCTTTGGCGGCAATGCCGGTGGAACAGGGAGTGAATACTCTCCGCTCGGTCGTGATCTCGAAGAAACCGTTAGAAACGATCATATTGTCCGATTTAACCGAGACGTGGTCCTTGCGATCGACCCGGACACCGGCATGGCTTACAACGTCGTGCACGCCGACAACACTGCTGACGCAGGAATTGGCAACGGTACTGCGGAGACACCATTTGCTTCACTTAAAGAAGCTGAGGTGGCGAGTGTCGCGGGCGACATCATCTATGTCGATGCCGGCGACGGCACCGATCGACTTTACCGTGATGGAGTTATTCTCAAGGACGATCAGTTCTTGTTGAGCAACGGTGGACGTCAGTTGATTCCGATCTCGGATGGTCGATTCTTTGAACTATGTCGAAATCCGGGTGGACCAGCAACCATTTCTAACGCAGGTGGAAACTCAGTCGTCACTCTGGCCGCCAACAATGTTGTGGGTGGTATCAATATCGACGGCACTGGAGCCACGCACGGTATTACGGGAACGGGAGTCGCGGTTCGCGGCGGAGAGATTCGCGGCAATACGATTTCGGGTGCGACTGAAAACGGAGTTAGCTTGCTCGCGGTATCGGGCAATTGGGATTTCTCAGGCAACTCGATCACTGCCAATGGTGGGGACGGTATTCTCATCAACGGCGGGCTTGATGCAACATCAACTTGGAATTTCGAGAGTAACGACCTGAATAATAACGGCCTCGATGGTTTGCATATGCGAAACTACGACGGTTTAAGTCTTCGGGTATTCTCAAACGAAACGAGCCTCAACGGTCGTCATGGATTATTCCTTGAGCGGAACATTGACGTTGATGCCGTGGGCGTGCCACCAGGGACAAAGCTTGGCTCCGGGATCGATGTCGATATCATCGGCCACGTTGCTAACACCAATGGCTCTAACGGCATGTTTATCTCCGAGGGTGACGGCGACTTGATGATCCTCAATACACAAGCCATCAACAATCCTGGTGTCGGACTATTGGTTCACAACTGGACTGACAACGTCGGCAGTGACCGAACCTTTATTGGAAGTACACCTACCGGCCAGACTATCCTTTCGGGCAACGGAGCAGGTTTGTCTGTCCGACTTGACCGGGACGGGCTTGTGCAGGATGTGCTCGTCACTGACGTTCAAGCAAACAATAATGGCCGAGGCTTATTTGCAAGCTCTCGAGGCGTTGGCTCAAAGCTTAACCTCGACGTCATTGATAACGTATCGTTTGCGAACAACCAAAATGAAGGTATCCGCCTACTGGTTGACGATGGTGGAGAGATCAATAACCGAATCGAGAACACGGGTGAGCCTCTCAACTTGACCGGCAACTCCATCAACGGTGGTGGAGCTCTCAGCTATGTTTTGGGTGGGCCTGGTGGAGTAGCGGCTTCAAACATTAACAGTGTGGTTCGAAACACGGAAATCACGGGTTTCGGAATCGGTGTGAATGTTGAAGCTGTTGAAAATACACGAATCAATCTAGATCTTGCAGATTCGACGATTACTGCAGGAACTGGAATCGCGATTGATATCGACAACCAAAATAGCTTGGAAGTCAATACAACTTACTTTGATAATGTTGTGATCCGAGCAGACGTTGGAATCTTTGGGCAATCACGAGATGGTACCTTATGGGACTTCTCCTTGACAAATTCTGACATTCAGTCAAACGGATTGTTGGCCAATGGCGAAGTACTGGATCCTCTTGATCCAGCGGCCTACACACCGTTCACTGACACACTCGGTGCCTTTGGTATCTTCATCACGGCGGATGGTGGCGGTGCCCCTCCGGGAGCTATCTTCGACAACTTGACTCGAGTGAACTTGGTCAACAACGTCGTGCGTGACTTTACATTCGAAGGAATCACGCTTGCCACAACAGGTGATGCTCAGATGTTCACCAATATC
>JAQWLH010000188.1 GCA_029247405.1 Mariniblastus sp. | reverse complement strand
TTTTGAGCCGTTTGCAACCAACTTTGACACTCAAGTTTCCGTCCCGTGAAGACGAGAAATTGATCCTCAATTATCACTTGCCCTTTGTCGCTGACGACATGCTTGCCATGACCGTCGACTTCTTACAAAAGGCGCATGAATTGAAACTTGACTTTTCGACTCGTGATGGCATCAATCTGTTACGGTACGCGGTAAAAAGAATGTCTCAGGAATCCGACCATCCGCTGGCAGTCGACCAGGCCTGGCGAGAGGCACTTGAGAAATGCCTCGGTGAAGACGCGATCGACCTCGAGCGGCTTTCCCAACAGCGTCAGCAAACGTTGGGGGGGCAAGCGTTGCCGATGGGATTTGGCGACTTTTTCTTTTCACCCGAGGATCCACTTCATCCCGATTTGGATCTAGATGACGACGATGATGAAGATTAAGCACGCCCCATTCAGGCGTAAAGCATTGGAGTACAACTAAACATCTCTCCCTTAATTTTTCGCCTTGAGCTTTAATAAAAACAACTTCTCGCCCAGAGGCCCAAATGGAATCTGGATTTCTCAATGATTCATGAACTCCTCGAAATTGGTCCACGCGTCACGGCACTGCCGATCGTTCATGGCCGTGGAGATTTTGCTTGGGAAGTCCGGCGTTTGATGATGCAGCATCAATTTGATTGCGTCGCTGTCCCTCTACCTAGTTCTTTTCAAGCGTCCGTCGAGTCCGCCATTCTGCGACTGCCGGTCCCCAGTGTCGTATTCCAGCGGGAAGCCATTGACTACTCCCAACCGTGGGAACCTGATCAAGATTCAAAAGATGAGAATGAGAAGGATCTTGGCAACAATGAACCGGGGGCCAGCTTCGTCCCAATTGACCCTTGCCAAGGCGTTATTGCCGCGATCCGCACAGCGATGGGTGACCATATCCCCCGGCGATTCATTGATTTGGAAACCAGCAGCTATCGACCCCATGCTCGTGCCCTCCCAGATGCATATGCATTAAAAACACTTCCAATCGAGAAGTTTGCCGCGGCAGTCGTACCGCACATTGGCCCGTCATATGACCCCCAATGGAGAAATCGAATCGACTTCATGGCCTGGCAATTAAAGCAACTGTCAGTTGACTTTGAGAAGATCTTATTCGTCCCCAGTCTCCTTGATTGGCCATGGATTCGCCAAGCCTTTCACAATCGGGATCTCAAGTGCCCCGAGAATGAGCTGGTTGAAAAAACCCGAACTTATCAAATCAACAAAGACACGCTGTATTTTGCTTTAGGCGAACTCCCTTTCATTACGGGGCTGTATGAAAACGCCCGACGTGAGCTTGAGAACGACGATAATGTTTCTATTGACGGTGTGAAAGAGTTGCTCATCGAAGGGCGAGAAGCCTACGAGGATGACTACAAATCTCGTGCTCGAAAAATCACCCCCAAGCTCTTATCCCAGTGCCTCAAGTACATTCGCAATTTGACGCTCATCGACAATTGTTTTACGCCTCAACTTGGGACAATTGTCACCGCGGCACAGCAAGTTGCGGGTGATGGGTACGCCTTACATGTCTTGGAAAAATCCAAACAATACCCATTCACAGCAGACCTCGAACTACCTGAAGTACGCATGTCACTTCACCAAGCCGCATTTGCATCTGATGAGTTCGACGAGACCGATCAAGATGACATCCTCAACATCACAAACCGATTACCTGGACCACCCGTCGTCTTGAGTCAACTGGAATTGATCCCACGCCCCAACGAGGACCAGCAAAAAGACTGGAAACAAAAGTGGGATCCATTTTCGCAATGCAGCTGGCCTCCCGAAGATCAATTAATTGAGAACTTTCGACAGACCGTTTTCGATCGGGCACAAGAGGCCATGGGTGTCGACTTGATTCACACCGAAAAATTTACCACAAGCATCAAAGACGGAATTGATATTCGGGATACCGTACGGCACTGGTACGACGGCGAGATCTACGTAAAAGTGCTTCCGCCTACACAAGGAAAACTCGACTGCGCGGTGATGTTATTTGATTCTCCTGCGGATCCTCGTGATTATCCGTGGAGAACGACCTGGTTTGCCGAACACAAAAATGAATCCACGCTCGCATTCTTTGCGACTGATTTCACCCAACAACCTGTGGGCCCTGGAATTTGCTTGGGCACCTACGGAGGCGCTTTATTTCTCTATCCCCCGGTAGGAATCCCTGATATTTGGCATGATCCAAGACTGGATTTTGCGACAACCATGGAGGAACGATTACTCGGCGCTGCTTGCCTACACAGTCAATGTCCCCACGTGGCTCTTCTTAGCGCAGCGCAACCCGGCCACGCCTGGCGTAAACTCGCGAAGAAATTTAACAAGAAATGGGTACACCTGCCGCTGTCCCGTTTTAGTGACTCAACGATCCAACAATTACGGATGGTCCATGTACTCAATGGCAAAGAAATTCGGAGTTACGCCTCTGATTTCATTCGACGTTCTTGACTTTTTGACGGCCAAACAAAGTCACTGTGCGCCATAGACAATTAGTGTCTAATAGGCGAACAAATTTACGCACAACAAGAATCATTCTGCGACAAGAAATATTACAGGAATTCGTTTCATGGACAAACTTGCCACCTTTCACAATCTCGTCAACTTGGCAGCCGTTGATAACAAGTTTACCGACGAAGAGATTGAGTTTCTCGCACGTCGTGCGAATGCGTGGAATATATCCAATGATGAATTTGAGACGGCCTTGGCCGGCATCACCGCCGGAACTTTTGAAGTCACCATTCCAGAGACTTACGAAAATCGCGTTTTGCTACTCAAAGAAATGATTCGGTTAATGGCAGCTGACGGGAATATTGCCGAGATGGAAAAACGCTTGTGCGCCCTCGCATCCAGTCGAATGGATTTAACCACCCAACAATTCGGTCAAATTCTTGATGAAGTCATCGCAGAAGCATAATCTGCGACCATTGATGTGCGAGACCGATGACGATTCGCGTCGTAAAACCTCTCGTTGTGTTGATCGCCGCCCCGCCACTTCAAAACGACCACCTGACCCGATCACTACTCGGGATCGGGGGACTCGGTGACGCCCCATAAATCTTCAAGAAGTAACAACATTTGAGGGTCATGTGACTTAAGTTCACTACGATCAAATGGATAGAAATCATTCTTTCCGAAATAAGCTTCAGTGGCCTCGGCAAAATACTCTTTTTCATTTGACATCGCGTAGGCTTTGTCATTGATAAACGACCTTCCCGTAAATCGTCGCACTTTGTCGTAACTTCCAGAGTCTCGCGCCGACTCGAACGCCGACCGAATCTTCGGGTTGCGGAAACTCAGGACTTGGTCGTGATAGGCATGAGCTAACTCATGCAACATCAAGAACGGCATTCGGGTGTTTTCAAAATCGAAATTGAGAACATTTGTGATCTCAATTGACTTCGCCATCGACTCGTCACGATTGTTCTTTTTCAACCAGCCAGCATGGCCATGATATTCTGCCGTTGGACGAACTCCAGCATATTCGGGATTAATCCAAATCGGTACTCGGCGGAGTTGTTGCAACGCCTTTCGGGGAACCACCGATTCAACCCTCCCAAGTTGAACTGCCATAAGCCCAAGCATTTCTTTTGTAAGTCGAGGCTTTTGCTGCCAAAGCTCATGATTCAAATGCACTCTCCAGCCGCGAATCTGAAAAGTCGCATGCGTAGGCAAACGAAATTTTGGATCTCCCGATTGATGCAATTCCCGGGTTAACTGCGACGAAAGTTCGTTTCTAATCTTTAACATCGCTGATTGATCCACAACATTCTTGAGTTGCTGAGGATCATTGGCGAGATCATATAGCTCCTCCTCAGGTCGAACTCCAAAAGCCAACTCGTTGAGAGACGCGACATTCTTTTCATCACCGTACTCAAGCATCCATTGCTTTGTCGGGGAAGGATCCGCATCATAAGAAAAAGCGGGTGGTTTGATTGGCCAAGGCATCTCGGAAAAGTCATAATGAGGCCGCGGTCCGTCGATAACACCGTTTGGCCACGAGGCTGGTGAAAAGTTTCGGATATAAAGATAACCCGCCGTTCGAATCCCGCGCGATGGCTGCGTATAAACATGACGCTCACGGCCCATCAGAACCCGATCTCTAGTTTCGTCGATTCGGCCAGATTGGTCAGAATCAATTTGGGTCAACAGGGAGCCCCCCGTCATTGATTCTGGAACCTTAATGCCAGTTGCCATCAGGATCGTCGGGGCAAGATCCGTCAAAGAGACAAAATCACTAATGCGGCGGCCAGCTTTGATTCTCTTTCCCCAACGAATCGCCAAGGGGACTCGTGTACCTAAATCGTAGAGAGTCGCCTTACACCGCGGGAACGGCATTCCATTGTCGCCCGTCATGATGATGATCGTGTTTTCCAATTGACCGCTGGATTCGAGGCTTTTCAAAATTTGGCCGGCAAATTGATCAAGCTTTTGGACACGCAGGTAGTAGTCGCCCAAATCAGTTCTAACAGTTTCACCATCTGGTAAACATTTGGGAATCACAATTTGGGACAGGTCCAGCTTTGATGTCTTGCTGGCTTGCCAATCATAGGGCCGATGCGGTTCACCGGCACCATACCAATAACAAAATGGCTGATTCACCTGCCGCGCTGAAAGAAACTCGGTAAAGTTTTTATATCGTTTCCCAAACGGATCATTGCCGCGAAACTCGTGCTTGCTTGGCTCGGCACCTTTACGCGAAAACCCAGTGAGATACCCCTTGGCGGCCAACAGATCCGGATAGACAGGGATATCTCGCGGAAGAGACCCACCCAAATTATTAGCTCCACCAAGCCTCCATTGATACTGACCAGAGACAAAGGCCATCCGAGACGAGGTACAGGACGGAGCACTAACAAACGCATTTTCAAACAGCACACCTTCCGTTGCGATCCTGTCGAAAGTTGGCGTTGAAACAACCGGATCACCGAGACAACTTGCATGAGGCCAAGACCAATCGTCCCCCATGATCACCACAACGTTGGGCGAAGAGTTTTGAGTGCTCTGGGCCTGAACAGGTAAGCCAAGTGAGCCCACACAAAAAGCCGTGCAAATTGTCAACAGAAGCTCAGTACGAAACTGCCACATGTATTTTTTCATGCAGAGCATTGTAAACAAAATCGAAGGCGATTGGGTGAACGACCGCCACGCTCCTGTCCGGATTACAGATTTCATGATTCGAGTCAATCCTTACCCCGCTCCAATTTGAATCTGGACATGGCGCACCCTCAATTCAACCCAACAATGATTAAGCTGCACTCTCGGTCCCCCGAGAGCAATGAAATCACCACAGAAAGCCGAACGACCTAAACCACATCAAGATTTTCCGGAGGGTCAATGGAGTTCAATCAAAGCAAACCATTAAAGTAACTTAACTTTTTTCTTGAGGCGCAGCAGGGCGATGCGTGAGCGGTACGCTTTCATCCAAACGAGGATGGCTTTCCCTCAAGTCATTACCAGAAATTCCAGCCCCGTCATTGAGTCCATCCATGTGGACCATTGTTTGGTAGATTGCGTGAATCGCAGCTTCGACGTCGCCGGTGTGCCCCGATTCTGAAATCGTGTGCATGTTTCGAATCGGAAATCCGATCGAAGTACAAGCCGAATCAATCGCCGCCAGGACTGCTGCCATAGCATCAGTCCCGGTATCACGCCCCGCCAATTCGTGCTGAACTGGAATCCCGTGCTTTAAGGAAACCTCGGTGAACATCGAATTCAAAGCCGCACTGGTCACTGCCCCGTGAGTCAAAGTGTATCCTTGGCCCATTGCGACAGGCTCATAGCGTCGATCTGCAATCCCCGGCGCTGCCGTAAAATCATGCGCTACATCAACTGCAATCGTCACATCTGGGCGAAAATGCTCCGCCATGACTCGACTACCGAAACGCCCAATTTCTTCGTGCGAAGCCATCGCTCCGAGATACCGAATGTTCTTCATGCTCGACGATTCAGCAATCAAACGACCAATTTCAGCAGTAACAAAACAGCCGAGCCCATTATCAAGGTAAGCACCGGAAAACGTGTTGGGCGCAAACCCTGATTTGATCGGGCGATCGTAGATAATCGGATCGCCAGGGCGAATCCCCAGTGCATCGATCTGACCTTTTTTGTCTTCACCATGAATGTGCAGCTCAAGGTACATCATCTTGGTTTTGATGCCGTCATCCCCACTCCGCAATTTAGGGTCGGCGAAATGGATTGCCCCAATCGCCTCAATTGTGCCACCCTCGATGCACCGCCAATTGCCCTGTTCCTCAGGATCCTCACTGAACAATTTGACTTTGTGTCCAATCAAAGTCGTCGGCAGCATCGAATCGGAGTTAACCCAAATCTTGCCATCTTCACTAACACTGCGAACTTGCATGCGAATTTTGTCGGCGTGCCCAATAACCATTACTGAAAATGCATCCGGATCGTCAGGCTTTGTGTCCAACACGATTCCTGCGTTGCCTTTGAAGGAGTGAATGGCCCAGTTCTCGGGCATGTAGGAACGCATGTAGGGTTCAAGAACCCCACGAGTCATGGAGGCCTCGAGCCCAATCGGGCTCGGGGCGTCAAGTATGGAACGCATCAGGTCAAATCGCTCCGCAGACATTTCGATTTCCCAAGGTTTTGCTTCAGCATTCACGTATTTCGGTTCCTTGAATCAGTTGAGGCGTTTGTTTTAAATAACGAAAATCTTTCACACGATCCTAAACTTTTACTTCAATGCGCAAAAGCCGGGGCCTAGTTAGCAAGTGAAATCTAAGACATTCGAGAAGGGGCCGATCGCCCACAGAGGCATAACCTCGCATCTAACCGAGGGGCAATTTGATTGACAGAACCTGAGCAAAACCCGCTGGACCTGAGCATCCAACTCACGCGAAGGTTGTGCCCGAATGAATTGCACATGGAGCAATCGCTGCCGTCACAAAGCAGCTTGAAAGACTGGGACCTAACCTATCGCTCTACAACACTGGCATCTGATTTAATTGAATCAATCTACCCCTCTTCTCTCAGCGTTGAAAAGCCAGACGTATCTCGTCTGGGATCTTGGACAACTCCAAGGTCGCGAGGTCAACGTAGACCCAAGTCGTCTCTGCCTCGGCTAGTCGCTTGCCATCACTGGCACGGATGACGGTGTAACGTCGGTCAGAGGAGACACGTTCCATGTTATCAATCCAGGTCTTAACAATCACTTCGTCGTTAAGCACCGCAGGAATTCGGTATTTTATCTTGTGAGATCTAACGATGAACCCACGGCCCGATTCGCGATAACGTTTAGAATTCCAGCCCACATCCGCCGAGTGGGCGACCGCTGCCTTGAGACACCATTTTAAGTAACGAAGGTTGTTCACATGATCCATCTCATCGAGATCATCCTCCGTCACGACAAGTTCGTGGTTAAAGATTTTAGCGTCGCTGGATCTCATCAATTTTCCAAAAGACATTCAAAGTGGAAGGACTTCAACATTAGCCTTCTGCCAAATTCTTTAACGCTGCGAGAACTTCCGAGGTCTCTGGAAACCGGCCGGCATCGTTTTTTGAAAACAGAAGTTGGTCGTCAACAACAACTTCAAAACAGCCGCCCTGTCCGACGATCAAGGTCGGATTGATGCCAAAGGTGGATTCTATCTGGGCCGCCAAACTGGAAGCCTGCGGTAGGTAATTTCACCCGCCACAATATTCAATTGAAATTTTCATTTTGCTTTTAGCGGTCGGACGCCCTGAGGCGAGCTTTCACCATGTCTCCGAGTTAGTTGATTGGGGGACGGCACTGGGTTCAGTTGACACTAAAATCAGGAGGAAAAGAACGACCTGAATCAGGCTGATTGCTTTCGGTCTGCTGGTCGCCACCCTCGACTTGGGTTCGAAGAAGTTCCAGTACGAGTTCACCCCGTTTCGACAGTTCAACCGCCTCCAGCACACTTTGCTGATCCGCCGAAGATGCTCCACAAGAGTAGCAAATCATATCGACCAGTTGACCGAAAGGCAGATCTTGGCTGAGGAACTGCTCTAGCGTCTCTGCGTCCCAGCCCGCACGCTGCGCGACCAATTCTCGGAAGGCAAGCACAATTTCTTTGCGGAGGTGATGAGTCGCCAAACTCGCTCTGTTGTCCTCGACAACCTCAATCTCTGCCGTTCGATACAACGCTTCCATCGGAAGTTCACGAACGATTCTGGCACGCTTTGCGCCGATCAGGAATACGTTGTAACGACCGTCTTCGAGTTGAGTGTGCGACAGAATTTTTCCCACGCAAACGATTGGGGCCACACTCGGTTGAACTCCCGACTCGGAACCGAAACCTTCACCGTTTAAATATGCCATTGCAATCAACTCGTCGGTGTGCAAGGCATCGTCCATCATCTCCCGGTAACGCGGTTCAAACAGGTGAAGGGCCTGAACGACTCCGGGAAACAAGACGACATTCGGTAAAGGGAACAAACGGACAATGTTGTGAAAGTCCTGAGGCAGCGAAAGGTTAGGAATCTCCGACATGCTTGTGCTGGGGAATAAGGTTTTTGGGACGAGCGAGAATCAATCTTGCGACATGAAAATCTGCAAAACGTACCAGAATAGTAGGGCGATCGAAGCAAACAATGCCAGCGAAGCCGCCACATACTGGTTTGTATTGTAGTGATGCAGTACGTTCGACGTGCTGTATAAGATCATACCCGCAGCTAGAACGACCATTGCAACAGAAAACCAAAGGCCGAGGGTAAATCCGCTAAAACAGCCGACAACAATCACAGCCAGTGCAACAAAACCACCTGCGACCAAGGCCCATTTCAAAAACGAAAAATCGGCCCCAGTTAAAAACACCGTAAAGGTCAGCCCGCTAAACACGATTGCCGTGACCAAACCCGCTGATTGAATCGTGTCAGGGCCAGCGAAATGACGTGCGATATACAGCAAGGGAACGAGCATTACGGCTTCCGCAACAACGTAGAGCGCCAAACCCGCATACTGCATTTGCCGGGAAGCATTGCTACGAGCCCAACTGTCGGCGACGTAGCTAACAGCCATAATGGACCCAAGAAACAAAAGCCAATGCCAACTTTGACTTACCCACTGCACAATGGGGGCGAGTTGGGCGTCGAACAACGTGAGAATAGCAGCATCGAGGGCAATACAAGCCAGAATCGCACCCAGTAGATGCATGTAAGTTTTGCGGATGAAAGTCGCTCTCGCGTCAGCCGCAGCAAATTCAGCCGTTTGAGGGAAACCAAAGTCGGCGGATTGATAAGGGTTTTGGCTCATAAATGAAGGTCCCAAAAAATGAAAAAATATATTGTGCTCGGGGAACGACTGCGATGCTGTTTAACTAATCAGCTGGGGCTAAAAAAGCTTGAAATTTTCAAAGTTTTGAAAAGGCACGAAAACGCAGGTCAACTCCTCTATAAGATATCGTTCCACCTCAAAAGGTCAATGTTTCGCCCCCATAGCGATCCAAACTGAACACTTGACATCTGCTGGGATCGCACACAAAATTCAGGCTCCAATCAGTAGGACTGGTTCCTCCAGGTGTCTGCACCTGAAAATCTCGCCTGTTATCAAAAAGCCACGAAAGCAAAAAATGATTCTCTCCGGCGACGAAATCCAACGGAACTTGGGTTCAAACATCGAAATTAATCCGTACAACCCGGACAACATTAATCCGAACAGTTACAACCTCACGCTTCATCACGACATCGTGACTTATGAAGAAGTGGTGCTGGATATGCGGAAAAACAATCGTGTAAAACGAATGGTCATTCCGGAAAGTGGCTTGGTGCTTGAGCCGAATCGGCTTTATCTTGGTCGAACCATCGAGCGAACCGAGACGCACAATTTTGTTCCAATGATCGAGGGCCGCTCCTCAATCGGTCGGTTGGGCTTGTTTGTCCACGTGACCGCCGGCTTTGGTGATGTTGGATTCAAAGGTTTCTGGACGCTTGAAATGTTCGCAGTCCAACCGGTACGAATTTACCCCGGTGTTTCAATTTGCCAGATTTTCTACCACCAAATTGAAGGCGCCATCAAAGAATATCAAAGTAACAAGTATCAAGATAACGTCGATATTCAGCCTAGCTTGCTCTACAAGGAATTGAATCCCGGTGCCGAAACTGATGAAGACAGTCAGCTGACACTTGGATTTCCTGCTCGCTAACCAATCTTGTTGACGCGAAGGATCGACGATCCAACAGCTTCTTTCAAGAGTCGCCAGCCAAACTGCTCATCAAATCACCATTGGTGGGCTCTGAGCGGAACCACTACCGGGCCACTTTGGCCACGTCGACCGATCGCGGGCACGTTGATATCAACATCCTCCAGTTGGCCCCCTGAATCGACACCGGGTGACACGTTTTTGATTCACGGGTGGTTACTTCACAACCAACTTTCGTAGATTCGAAACGAATCAAGCCTCATTCGAGGCCCAGAATGCGCACTGATTGATTCGTGAGTCGCCCAGTTCGAAAATCTACACAACATTGATCCCGCTGGATGAATCTGGAATAAGATTTATTCCGAATGAGCTTCGAGGCAATCCTGAAACACTTCGCCCTTCAGTTTTTCGCTTCGCTCACCAATCCTCGCAATGCGAGAATGGCCACTCCAACGATTGAAACGGTTGAACCTGTTAAAGATTAACGCCCATGCGGATCATACTTTGTGGCATTATTTTCTCCTCTTGTTTTTCGGCCATTTGCTAAAGTTCGTTGTTGCCGACCTTACATGGATTGATAAATTCAGTCATCGACTTGAAGTTGATTCTAGTTTGCTTGCAGTTTCCCTGATATTCAAACCGCGTACGGTCCCAAAATGTCTGATCTTGACCTTCTAATGCAAAACGCCCAGCTTCGTGATGAAATGGAGCCATTTCTGGACGAATCCGTGTTTCTTGTCGATTTGGATAAAATGTCCGTTCGACACGAAAATGAATTCTTGACATCGCTCTTAGCATGGGAAAAGGCACCGGTCTTGCCGATTTCCCAATGGTTCGAACCCGAACTGATCTTACCCAATCATGGCACGCTTTCGGACACAGAAGTCAAACATCAATTGCATCAGGCAATCGGCCGACTCTACGAAAAAAACATTTTGCTGGTTCATACAGACCACCTTTCGGACCGACAGCTCTACTGCTTAATCGCACGTGACATTCTCCCGGCCCAAGAAAAGAAAGTACTCCTCAGCAGCAAATTTCTAAAATGGCAATGCCTGGATATTGTTGAAGATGAAGAATCCTGGTTACGTTTTTATGCATCGGCCGAAGAAAGAAAAAACTGGGCCGATGAAACAGGACTCGCCGTTCCGCCTCGTGAACACATCCCATTCCCACGAAAGCTTCCTCAACATAGCTAGTCAGGTTGGTGCGATCTCGCGTTCTTCTTGAGCACTAAACCTCCAGCCACGTCGGATTGACGTTTTGTTTCATAACGTCGAATGGGTGACCGCATCGAATTTGTTGTCTCCCTGGCAGCCAACTGACTGATCGGCTCACCAACGGTGCTTTCTTTGCTTCTAAGCAAACATCGCGAGCAAGCGAAGATGGGGGATCTGGCTCAAGTTTCCTGCCAATCTGCCTTTACGCTGGGCTCAATCTAGACTTACTCCCGGCGGAGCGCTACTCACGCAACGCCGCTGGGATATTTGATTTTTAATTGATGCGGCATGCTCGGCCATGGTTACAACGTCAAAATGTCGAGTCATCATCGCCACGCAATCAGATAGAAGCTTAATCTTCTTGGCGGCTGGTTGATTCATGCCCGGGAAAAATGAAAGATCGTTATCGTCTTCCTCTCCTAAAAAATCGAGTGGGTGTAAAAGAATCGAGGGCTGAATTCGTGTGAACCTACAAAGCTGCAAGGCCGTCCAAAAATATAACTTTGCAATAAAAACTGAATAGCTGGCAAGATACATTACATAACTTGCATGAATTGGAATTTTAAACATCGGCATCGTCGTCACGGGAATTTCCAAAAGTCGATTTCCGTTGTCGTCCCAATCAAATGGACGGTTGGACTGAAAACCATCTTTCCAACTTCCGAACAACGATTTTCGCTCCTCCTTTTGTTCACGCTAAAACCTAGCTGAAAAAAAGTAATAGGCTCGAGCGATAGGCCCCAAATAGGTCGGGAAGATGGAGCAGTCGTATTGGTATCCACGCCGAACCAATGTCCGTAATACTTCATCACTCAAACTAAATCCGGGGCCACGAAATCCAATCGTCTTTTTTCCGGTCACCTCTTGGATCGCCGATTCGCTTGACTCAAATTCTCGCTCTAATTCCACGGGCGAATACAAGTGCAACCAAGGCTCGTGGTGAAAAGAGTGATTGCCAATCTCATGGCCAGCGTCGGCAATCGCTTTGAGTGCCGCATGATTTTTTTCCAACACAGCATCCTGACCAACGACAAACACAGTCAAGCTGAGCCCACGTTCTTCAAAAAAATCAAGGAACCGCGGAACCACGACATCGAAATATGACGGGAAAGCCTCCCACTTCGAGTTGCCGTGCGTCTTTAAGTAAGACCACTTGTTGTCGAGGTCCAAAGAAAGACTGGCGTAAGTAGTTTTAATTTTTGACATAACGTTTCGGGCCCCTAAATCACAGACTCGTTAAAAAAACGCCCTGCGACTGACGACTGCGTTAATCGGTTCGCGAGATCGCCGCCAAGCCTTTCGTGGGTTCATTAAATCCAGCCACAAACTAACGAGAAACGCCAACAAGTTTTTATGAAAGATTAAAACCTTGTGAGTAGCACAACAGTTCTAGAACAATTGGGATCGAAACAAAGTCAAATCATCGTTTGGGAATTCTACACCCCTTATCGATCTAAATGAATGCTGCTTCGCCTGTAACGATTGTGCTGCACCTGAACTCATTGGCAGACCCATCACCAAATTAAACAATCTCATCGAAGCTCTCACTCAGCGTTTTAGCCGAGTCCTTCAATCGCCTCGAGGAAGGGTTCGACGTTGCTCAAATCAGCGAACTGATAATCTGGCTTTTCTTGATCCAACTCTTCAGGGGCACAACCGCCGGTTTCAACAGCGATGACCCGTGAACCAATCGAACGCGCGCATTTAATATCGTTTACGGTGTCACCAACCACCCATAACTTGTTACTGTCAAATTGTTCGTTTAAGTGTTGCTCGGCAGCAGCCCTCGCAAGCGCCGCAACTTCATTTCGACAAGAATATAAATCGCCGTATCCACCAAACTTGAAATAGCCATCAAGTTCAAAATGACGAAGTTTGATCTACGCT
>JAQWLH010000170.1 GCA_029247405.1 Mariniblastus sp. | reverse complement strand
GGAGTGTTGCCTCGTGGCAGGTTCGTATGAATCCCAAGTATCTGAATTAAATGGTTTCTTCGCTGCCGGAGTCTGCGAACACAGGGGAGCTCAAATAACGGTCGCCGCGGTCACAAATGATTGTGACGACGATTCCCGCTTCAAGTTCCGCGCAAACGCGTTGGGCAGCCCATGTTGCTCCCGCAGCCGAGATGCCGCAAAACAACCCGACCTCTGAAGCCAGCGAACGAGCATGGGACTCAGCATCAGACTGACTGACGTCGATGATGCGATCGACACGTTCGGGTTCATAGAATTTTGGTAGATATTCTTTGGGCCACCTTCGAATGCCGGGAATACGAGATCCTTCGGTTGGTTGGCATCCGATGATTGTGACATCAGGATTTTGTTCTTTGAGAAAACGACTAACGCCCATGATCGTGCCTGTTGTTCCCATCGCAGAAACGAAATGGGTGATCTTGCCAGCGGTATCGTGCCAAATCTCCGGACCGGTGGTTTCATAGTGGGCGAGAGGGTTGTCTGCATTTGCAAATTGATCGAGCATGAAATACCCGTCCAGTTGGGCTCGCTCGCGTGCGAAATCAATCGCTCCCTCAATGGTTCGTTCACCTGGTGTTAGAATCACCTTTGCACCGAATGCGCGCATCGTGCGTACACGTTCAGCGGTGCTGTTAGCAGGCATTACCAACTCGATTGCATATCCTTTGGCGGATGCGATCATCGCCAACGCAATGCCGGTGTTGCCGCTGGTCGGCTCGATCAGGGTCATGCCAGGTCTCAATTCGCCTCGTTCCTCTGCCCGGTGAATCATAGAAGACGCGGCTCGATCTTTAACGCTGCTGGCAGGATTGTTTCCCTCAAGCTTTCCGAAAAGTTTAACTTTCGGATTGATGCTATGGGTTGGCAGTTGAACTAGCGGTGTATTACCAACAAGTCCCGTGATATTTGTGGGAGAGATAGGGTCAGGCATAGTTGGTCAAAAGTGGTTTGAAGTCAGGTTTACCAAAAAATAAAGTGAATTCCTCAGCCGTTGAATTTCTGAATGATAGTAACTCGATCAGATCGAACATTTTCCAATGGGGTTGAACCTTGACGAATCGTGTTCGTTTATCGGTAGGGGTGCGACTGGGTTTCCGCTAGAGACGCCCTTGCAACATACCATGCCAATAAAGATTTGGCAGACCGTATTTCTTCAGCATCATCATGCTAAATCGCTCTTTTGATTGGTCGAATGGAAATGACTCCTGGGGAGTTTTGTCGTAATCAAATTCAGCCAGGACCATCGTATTGTAGCTCGTCACCAAGGGGCATGATGTGTAGCCGTCGTAGTGCCCCTCAAGTGGCCGTCCTGCGATCGAGGCAAGTATATTTGAAACAGTCGCCGGTGCTTGTTTACGAATGGCTGCACCTGTTTTGGAGGTGGGGAGGTTGGAACAATCGCCGAGGGAAAATACGTTTTTGAATTGGGTGTGTTGCGTCGTGTGTTTGTCAACGTCGGCCCATCCACCCTCACCGGCGAGCTCGCTGTTTTTAACAAAATCAGGCGGCCCCATTTTGGGAGTTACATGAATCATGTCATATTTGATCGTTTTAAGCTCGTCAGATTGGTCGATTTGGAAAACCGCTTCTTGCGCTTCAGGTCGAATTTCGATTAAATCGTGTTTAAGTTGAACATCGATGTCCCTTCGTTTCACGATTTCTTCCAGCGTGGAGGCGTAGGGATCCACGGCGAAAATCCGCGGCATCGCCACGCCGAAAATAACTTTGCACTTGTCCCGGATTCCTTGTTTACGAAAGTAGTCTTCGCTTAGGAAGCATATTTTTACCGGCGCTCCACCGCATTTGACCGCGCCCAGTGGGTGGGTGAATAGGGCTGTTCCACCTTTAAAGTCTTGCAGCGTTTGCCATGTCGTTTCGACCGTGTCAAAGCTGTAGTTGCTGCAGATTCCGTGGGTTCCTACGACTTCCTTGGAAAGACCTTTGATCTGACTCCAATTTAATTGCAGCCCGGGGCAGACAACGAGGTAGTCGTAGCTGATGGTTTTTCCATCTTTTGTTTTTAACGTGTTGTTGCCAGGGTCAAATGATTCAACGAAATCCTTGACCCAATTCACGCCTTGTGGAATGTAATCTGCTTCATTCCGCTGCGATTCTTCTTTTGGAAAAATACCACCGCCCACTAAAGTCCACATGGGTTGGTAGTAGTGTTTTTCGCTTGGCTCGATGATAGTAACGTCCAAGTCAGGCTTCGTTTTTAAAAGTTGTGCTGCAACAGTGATGCCAGCGGTCCCCCCGCCAACGATTACAATTTGAATTTTTTCAGACATGAATTATTCCTGAGGATGGGTTGTGCAGTGGAAGGCAATGGTGTGGTTACGAAGGCGGGGAGTTAAAGTTTTTCCCAAAACATTTTCCAAACTCGACGGCGAAGGCAAGGCTGCGCTGAATTTCCGGGTCACGGAGGGCGCTCAGTAAACCAAGCATTCCAACTCCAGTCGAGGGGCTCTCAGCAACGGCTTGTTGGGCATGGGCGAGCGATTGAGCCGCGTTATCAACAACATTAATGGTAGGCTGATTGAAAGCGTCTGATGTCAGCAAGTCGGCAATGCGCTGGACTTGATCGGGTTCAACTTGGCTGCCCAGTAATAACGCTGCGTGAAGCCCGTTGGAGATTGCCTTTTCGACATCGATACCCTGTTGGGAACAACGTTGTTGATGGTTGTCTAAAACATCTCCAACGGTGGCAACAATGTTTGGGATTTCATCGGCAACTTCGGCAAGCTTTGCCAGTTGTGGTAGGCAGTCAATGAGCTTTGCCAAGGCGGCTAATGTGGAGGGTTCGGAAATTTTTTCAATAAGGTGGCCGACGCCGGTAAGACGAGCATCAACATCAATTCCAGACTTCAGTGCAAAGGCTAGTTTTTCGTCAACGACGTCGGTCCCCGTAGCAACGGCGTCTTCAACGGTGACCCCCATGCGCTCAAAGAGCACTTGGTCGATCGTTTGTGATTTGGACTCACTCATAGATCTAACTTTCGAATAGTTTTAGTTATAACGTGGCTGGTTGAAACCGGTTTGGAACGGAGTTGAAGGTAACTAAGGTACTGGGAGGGGGCGGCACCAGTTTTCTGCCTTCATGGAATATCACGTAAGTGCCGATGAGTATCAAGAATGCAGCAAACACTTTTTTTAATGAATTTTGGTTCAATCTCGTGTTCAGCCGCTTTCGGCACCGGTCCGGCAACAGAGATCGTGCCGCCGATCAATAAAGCACCGATGATTGTCGTCATGATGAGGTGGTCGTGTGGTGATTAAGGTAGGATCGGGTTGAAAAGTCATCGTCTGCCTTCGCTCGCCGATGAGGTCGGCAACTCGCTCAGGTCAAACACGTGAGTGCCCGAAAAGGCAAGGACTTTGTAATTAAAAATTACCAACCACACTGACACCTCATTTCATGCATCACACCTCAGCCAGCCGACGGAGTTGCTTTTGCTGCAAGTGGAAGTCTGGCGAGCTCCCAAGCAACCAAACCACCGTCCATATTCATTGCATTTTTTGCCCCAAACTTTTGCGCAATACTGGCAGCGATGACGGACCGCCCACCGGTGCGGCAGCAAAACGCATAGGCTTTATTGGCTTTAAACTGCTCGGTGTTTTGAAACATCAGTCCCAGGAAGCTGTATTTGGATTCCGCAGGCGCCATCTTGTTGCGCTCGTTTATTCCTCGAATATCGATCAATTCGACTTCGCCTAAGGAGACTTTCTTGGCCAACTCCTCGGGTGAAACCTGCAGGATCGACTCGGTGTTAAGTCCTGCTTCGGCAACCTCATCGGCGTCAAAATATCCGCCAATATTGTCCATGCCAATTTTGTGCAGAATTCGGACCACTTCCGACAAATCTTTAACGCTTGAAATTAAATAGACCGGCTTGTCGTAATCGAGTAATGAGCCCCCCCACATGGCAACATATTTTGGCTGGATATTAATGGTGTCCTCAACGTGAGCAGCGGCAAACTTTTTTGCTACTGCCGTGTCTACTACCATTTCCGTTGCAATAATATTGCCGAGTTTATCCGTATTTATTTTGGCAGGCAGCTTCGGCTCTCCAAGAATCTCGGGGCCGACTCTGTTGACGTGCTTCATCAGGGCGAAATATTTCGGAGCTTCCGGCTGTTCCGCCAGAATGTAGTTCACGAAAGCCTGCTCGTCCTTGTATTGCAAAGCGGGGTTGAACAGTTTTTCATATCCTACGGTGCTCGATGGAATCGAGCCGAGGCCTTTACCGCAAGCACTACCTGCTCCGTGTGCTGGCCATACTTGCAAGTGATCAGGAAGGGCATTGAATTTTTCGATCGATTTAAATAAGTCACGGGCTCCAGGTTCTGCGGTTCCCATAATTCCGGCCGCTTCTTCCAATAAATCAGGGCGACCAATGGAGCCTACGAACACAAAATCGCCGGTAAAAATTCCCATCGGACGATCGGCCCCTCCCCCAAAGTCGGTCAATAAGAAAGAAATACTCTCGGGAGTGTGTCCGGGGGTGTGTAATACCTGAAACTGAACGTTCCCCGCTGAAAATGTATCACCGTCTTTGAGTAATTGGTGGTCATATTCCTTTGCATATTCGTATTTCCACTCCGCCGGGCCCTCATCTGAAACGTGTAGTTTGGCCCCGATACGGTCAGCCATTTCGCGTGCACCTGAAACATAGTCCGCATGGATATGGGTGTCCGCAACACCAATGATTTTCATGCCCTCTTTTTTTGCGGCATCGAGGTATTGTTCAATGTTGCGACCAGCGTCAATGATAATTGCTTCCCCGGTTCTTTGGCATCCAACCATATAAGACGCGTGGGCTAAAGCAGTGTCATAAAAATATTTGAACAGCATTTCAAACTCTCCGTGGTGTCATGCGTCGAACTCGACGCACAAAAAATATATTGAAATATCGACACATTGCGATATTTTGTTTCCGCTTTGAAGACAATTTTTGATTTAGCTTTGAATCTGTCCGACCCCAATTATAACGTTCATTCCGCTTGCTCTCTAGAAACCTTTATTACTTCATCTAACGCGAATAATTAAATATTGCTGGCGATCCGAAATTTGGGCTCGGTTCGATGGGGATAGTTTTCGTGCCGTTCAATTGAGTAACGGACCAGGAGTCTTGAAACGCTTGCCAAAAAACAAACGTGGTCTTTGTGTGTCGTGTTTGATGACAGTTTGCACGAGTTTTGCTGCTTTTATGGTTGTTTACTCGTCGGCGTTGATAGGCGGATGCGGGATGAAGTGCCGCCAATTGCGCGGATTTGCAGAGGACCGCTGGGGATAATATGCTTCCCCATTGATTGTTGTTCGAAAGATTGAGAGATGGCTTGTGGCTGTAAGGGCGGAGTGATTTTGTTAGAGCCAAAAGGGAGCCGGCAGCAAGAAGACGTGATTTTCGAAAAGGCTCATTGCCCCATACCAACTGATATAGCGAGTTAGAGTCAGAATCAATGCGAACGAAAGCGCGATCGGTGCACAGAGCAACACGATGGGATAACGGACCCACCAGCGGCTAGGGCAATCGCGTTTGGATCCTCGACGGTAAGCCCAGCCGACAGATAGCCGTGCAGGCCACGAAAACATGACGAAGACGACGCTTAGGCTCCAAAGAAGTTCTGGAGGGATTTCCTCAATCTTTAAAAAGAAGAGTGGCAGCGCTAAAACGAGCGTCAATACGAGGGCGGTCAAGTGGGCCCATGGAGCGTGTCCATAATTTTTGAACACGGCACGAATCTCAAGAAATCTTTTTAGCTTGCCGTCTTTTGCAAAATGAGCTTGGGTAAATGGGAGGATGATAAAGATTGGGATTGCAAAAACGACGCCCAGAATCCCTGATAAAATTGCGACGCCTCCCTCCGAGAAGCTGGCCACGACCAATAGTGAGGTCGGTAATAACAACCACAGAAATGTCCCAAGAAAACCCTTGAAGCCGAGGATAAAGTAATAGCCGAGATTGAGACTAGTCGCGAAATCCCAAACTCGATCTCTTGAGTCAGCATAGAGGTGACCGCGGCGAATTCGCCTCCAAACAATCGCGGGCAAGAACCAGTCCACGACTGGCTTGACATTGCAAATATCCTCGACGAGTCGAGGCGAAATCCAGCCCACGACAACGGAGAGGATTTTTCGAAATAGTCTGGCACCGGCTAATCGACGAGCAAGCCAGATGGTGAACGAAAACGGCGCGACAATCGGCCAGAAAAAGTATCGCAGTTTTCCCCCACAAAGCCATGCAGCTGAAATGTGGAAAACCACCAGGGCGATCAACAGAATCTGAAGCACTCGCATGAAGAGAGTTTGTTGGCTACTGGGATCAATCAGGTAAGCGTCGTACCAAATGCCTGAGGCAAAACGAATGGGCCACAGCATAAGCCAAGTGCCCAAGACCAGACCTCCTAAAACGGAGGCCTTCTTTAATCCAATCATGGCGTCACTAAATTTCTGTTTGCGAGCCAATCGTCCTGAGACTTCAAGAAGGTAGCCGAAACTCAGGAACTGTAGGATAGGAATGTTGGCTGCAACCGCCAGCAAGAAGATGATACTGCCGATTCCGAAGAGCCGTGAGAAGAATTGCGTTAAGCTTCCGCACATGCGGAATACCCAGCTTTGTTCAAGGGGGAGGCTGGTGGCCGCATGATCCTGATTTTGTTCTGCCGAGCTGACCCGAGGGGCAGCCGAGTTGGTGAGGTTGTTTGGTGCGTCTGTTAACGAACTTGAAAAAGGTTCAATGGATGATGTCGACGGAGTTGAGGAGGGGCTCTGGGTGGGGGCAACCCATTCTTCGTTGCCCTCCGATTTATGGGGAGTGAGGCAATTCTCAGAATCGCTACAATTTTCCGGATTTTTCGATTTGCTCGGCGGCAATGGATTGGCCTGAAATAGTTTTTAATGGTTTTTAATAATCAGCCCATCAACTTTTAAAGCTGTTTTTTGAGTTGTTGATTGGGCTTGGTTGGCAATCGGTCTTTCAATGTCAAAAAGTGTGGGGTTCAGTCAATGCTGGCTTGTACAAAAGAGCACCGAACTGAAACATAAAAAATAAGGTTGAGGTAACTATATATAAGTCAAACCACCAATGATTGGGTTTGTTTCAAAATCTGTTAAAAAGATAGGGTGAGCTATCCAAGTAATTTGTGGTTTGAGCGAATAGGATTTATCGCTTGGCCAGTTCCCTTTGAAGAGTTAGTTGATTCGCAACATGAGATACAAATCTTGGGGAAAAAATATATTGTTTCTTCTGTTGATCGCCGGCAGCTTGTCGGCATTAACTTTGTTTTTGATGGCATCGGACCGAATTGAGAATCCGGCTAGTTTTAGACCCAATAGCGATCAGCATGCAGACGTTGTTCGCGCTGCGTTGAAGGTGGATGCGGCTTTTGAGGGCCAGTGGTCGGAGTCGGAATTATCGAGTGCGGAGCGATCATTGAATTTGACGATCGCGCGGCGACTTTCTTTGGGATTGGCTGGAACTATTCCCTCCGTTGAAGAGATAAGGCGATTCGAAGAACAAGGAACGGATGAGCAAATTCACTGGTGGGTCTCACGATTGGTTGAAGACCAACGAACTAGCAACCATCTCGCAGAACGATTTGCTCGCGCGCTGGTCGGAGTCGAGGATGGCCCCTTCCTAATCTATCGAAGGCGTAGGTTTGTCAGTTGGTTTTCTGATCAAATTGCCGCTAACCTTCCTTATGACGTCCTAGTTCGTAACATCCTGACCGACGAGGGGCTTTGGACGGATACGCCATCAGTAAACTTTTATACGCGAACAATTCTTGAAGATGGTGAAAAATCCCGCCCCGACCCGATTCTTTTGGCTGGGCGAACTTCACGCGCATTTTTGGGGATGCGAATTGATTGCCTTCAATGTCACGATGATTTTCTGGGAACGATTAATTTAGGATCAGCAGAGGATTTGGCTGGCGGCACGCAGAGAGATTTCCACTCGCTTGCAGCATTCTTTGTCGAAATGGAAAACTCGCTGCTCGGAATTCGTGATCAAACGTCGCAAGGGCCTTATCAGTACCAATTACTCGATGACGACAAAACCGAAGTTATTGAACCTGAGGTTCCGTTCAATCGAAATTTGGCGGGCGATGAACACAACCTGCGCATGCGGCTGGCTAATTGGGTGACGCATCCGGAGAATCGTCCTTTTGCGCGTGCTGCGGTGAATCGAGTTTGGGCCATCATGGCTGGGCGAGGTTTGTTGCAACCCGTTGATGACATTCCGCTTGAGGGGCCATTCCCACTCGCGATGGAGGTCTTGGTCGACGATTTCATTGAACACGGATTTGATCTTCACCGACTGATTCGTGTGATTGCTTTAAGCGAGGCATACCAATTAGAGAGTGTCGCTGATTTTGAAGTGACATCGTTGCACGAATCCAACTGGTCCGTATTTCCTGCCTTAAGGCTTCGCCCCGGCCAAGTGGCGGGAGCGATTGCTCAGTCAACTAAGTTAGCCACGATCGACTCAACTTCGCACATCATCACCCAGCTAACCAAGTTCGGACAGCAGAATGATTTTGTCCAGCGTTTTGGTGACCCCGGTGAAGATGAATTCAAAGATCGGGGGGAAACAGTCACCCAGCGTTTGTTAATGCTTAATGGAAGTATGATCGATGAACGGCTAAAGAACCTACTTCATACGCCGGTTTTTGTGGCAAGGTTATCACCTGACGTGGAGAGGGCGATTGAAACGATTTATTTGGCAACTTTGACGCGTCGTCCGAGTGCCCAAGAAAAGCGGCGGTTTGTAAGTCAAATTTCTAGCTTTTCGGGCGATGAACGTGTCGAAGCGGTTTTGGATCTCTACTGGGCATTGATTAACAGTGCTGAATTTCGATGGAATCACTGATTGAGTTGGCCCAAGATAATGTCAGGGTGTTTAGATGAAAAATGAATTTGCCTACAGTTGTGGTTCGCAATCGCATCTCGATCGTCGAACTTTGCTGAAGATGGCTGGTTTGAGCGGGCTTTCTTGGTTAACGCCTTTGGCAACCGGCCTCGCTAGGGCCGACGAGGCAGATCAACGTTCCACTGCGAAATCTCTGATTGTTCTATGGCTTGAGGGAGCTCCTAGTCAGCTCGAGACATTTGATCCTCACCCTGGAAGTGAAATCGCAGCTGGCAGTAAGGCGAGGCAAACCAATATCTCCGGAATTAAGCTAGGTGACGGGTTGGAGCAGGTTTCTGAGGTGATGGATTCGATTTCGCTGGTTCGGGCAGTAACAAGCAAAGAGGGGGACCATGAAAGGGCGGTCTACAACATTAAAACAGGATATCGTCCTGACCCAACGTTAATTCATCCAGCCATTGGCAGTGTGATTTGCCACGAGCTCCCCGACGAACACGGCAAGATTGTCGATATACCACGACATATTTCGATTCTGCCCAATAACATGGCGGGTCGCGGCGGTTACTTAGGAGATCAGTTCGATGCATTCAAGGTATTCGACCCACTTCAGCCGATTCCTGATGTGCGAGCCCGCGTGCAAGATCAACGCCAATCGACGCGAATTGAAAATCTCAAATTCGCTGATGAACAGTTTTTAAGGCGACGACGGAGTAATCGCAAGATCAGTGATTCGTTAAAACATTCGAATCTTGGAGCGGCACTCTCGATGATGTCGTCGGAGCAACTTGAGGCGTTCGATGTCAGTAATGTTTCACGGGCAGAAAGGTTGCAATTTGGGGACACGCCTTTTGGTCGGGGGTGTTTGGCTGCAATCAGATTGGTCGAAAAAGGCGTCCGCTGTGTCGAAGTGACATTGGGAGGTTGGGATACTCACGTTAACAATCATGAGTTGCAAGCGGGACGGATTAATATCTTGGATCCAGCGTTAGCTGCCTTAATCCGAGAGTTAAAAAATCGTGACATGCTTGATTCGACGATGGTGGTTTGCGGTGGGGAGTTTGGTAGGACTCCGTGGGTCAATCCGGTCGGTGGCCGCGATCATTGGCCACACGGGTTTTCAATTGCGATGGCTGGCGGTGGTGTGAAGGGCGGACGAGTTGTCGGGGAAACGTCGCCGGATCCAAAACGAGATTCGAAAAAACCACTTGAGAACTTAGCTGATCCTCATGGCGTTGAGGATATTCATGCCACGATCTTTTCGGCGATGGGGATCGATTTTGAAAAGGAATTAGATACACCAATCGGGCGTCCCATGAAGGTGTGCCAAGGTGAGGCGATCAGGGAATTGCTGGATTGAATTTTACAGACGTCATTTGGTACGCGGGTTTTTAAAACAGCTTTCGTATTCCGGAAATTCTTTGAGTCTCTCTTCTAAGTTAAGGATTTTGGCTTGGGGGTAAACTGGTCGATACGACATGAGTTCGTCGCTGGTTCGTGCGGTGCCGATCCCCAAAAACAGCCATAACTTGTTCAGCAAGACGGCTTCGTTGGACAATAATGTCTCGTAATCTAGCTCCATTTGGGATGTTTGTTCGAGAGTCGAAATGACGTCCCGCAGCGATTTCTGTTGTTCAATGTTCGCCATGATTTGGCGGAATTCGTCGCTCGTTAGCCGGATTCCATCGGTGGTTTCCGCCGATTCGGTTTGGATGATTTTGTTTCTCAACGAGTCCGCGTTTCCGTTTATTTCACAATGGTCGGCGATGGCAGCTCGTAAAGGATCACCCGTTGAGAGATAGATGATTTTGATTTGATGCTCAAGCAGAAACCCTCGAAAACTCTCAATGTTTGCTACCGATTTGAGCTCGGTGACAAAACCAATTGATTGGATTCCACGATCTCGGTTGGGAAGTCGCAAGTAAATGTTATTCAGCCATTTGCTTTGGTTGGCCCATGTCGATTTGAAGAGGTCAAAGCCTTTGCCGAACCATTGGATGTCTGGGTGATCGTTGATGTATTGAAGTAAAAACCGAGGCGCGGCTCCGTCATTAGCGAGGATGACGAAGCCTGACGCGGTCGACTTTGGATTGAGTTTCTTTAAATTTAATCTCTTGATTAACGGAACATTCTTCCAACTCTTAGGCTGATGATTTGGAGGTGGCGTTTCACGGAAAAAGTCGGCGGGGCAGCCTCGTTCATGAGGCTTTTCAAGTAGCGATTGATAGTCTTTGAATCGCGAAGATGAGACGAGTCGTTGATGGGTTTGATCGCTGATCAGTCCTGCCGCTTGGTAATGTTTGTATCCTTTGTTTGTACTTTGATTTTGCGGAGTTAGCTGCAAATTGTGTTTGCCAAAGTACTTGTTGATGAAGCGACTGAAGTTGTCATTTGACCAGATGTCGACATATCCAAGTTCTGGCCAGCATTTTGGGAGGTCGAGGTTTCGACGTAGATCAAGGAAGGCATCGAGGTCCGGTACCTTCTCGCCTTCATTTGCCCAAGCGAAATAAAGGAATTCGTCGAGCGAGTATTTCCAAACGATAGGTAACGATTGATCTGCGGATGGCTTTTTTTGATTGAGTTGTTTGGATTCCCGAGCCCAATAGTAGAAGGAGCACCATTGATCGCCAGGGTGACGGTAGAATGAAAAAGTCAGCCAATTTTGAGCATTGTACTTTTTGATTGTTTCAATGCTCCAGTTGGTCGCGTGATTATGAACATAGGTTCGGTGATTTTTCCAAGTTAAAAATTCCCTTAGTTCTTCATCGGTCCAGTCGGAATCGCGGTAGATCCCCGCGTTGAGTAGCAAGTAGCTCTGGTGTCCAAGAGCGTTATTGGCCATCGCAAAGTTGACGGTTGAACCGGCCGTCTTCATGATGTGGATGAACGCTGTCTTCATGGTTGATGGGTATTATTTAAGTTGAGATGAAGGACTTGGCCGTTGATTCTGAGTCGGTGAGGAGATTTCGCTTTTGAGATGCTTGACCGATCGTGTCGTTTGATGGGGGCTGATTCGATTTGGAAAAATTTCAAGAGTCTGCTCGACCATGGGGGGATGTTCCCCCGGCAAAATAATCAGCAAGGGATAGAGTTCATCAAATGATGGCAAAAGAAAAACCCGCGTCGACCAATGGCCGAGCGGGTTTGAGTTTTTTAGATGTGATAACGGTTAAAAGACACCGCCACCACCTCCTCCGCCGCCGCCAAATCCACCGCCACCACCGCCATTTTGACCGCCGCCGCCGCCGCCGCCGCTGCCGGCAATGCCTTGGGCGGTGTCAGCATCACCAAGGATGTTGAAGGTTGCGACTTCTGTAACTTGAGTGAATTGAGGAGAGGCACTTACCATAACGTAAAGTCGATCAGCGGTCGTTGCGTGATTGATTGACAACTGAGTTCCTTCAAATAGCTGCGTGATGACAGGCGTGTAGCCGACTGCACCAGGACGCAAGCCGCCGTTGCCAATGCCACCGCCGAACCCATTGCCAGGATTGTTACCACCAGGGACCAAGCCGCCGTAATAATCACTTGCAGCACCTGACGAGTAGCTACCGGCAAGGTTTTGGGCCAAGACGTGTCGGTTAGCGGTCATTTGACGCTTGACGACAGTTTGAATCGCATGATCTTCAAGGGGTTCAGTTCGACGCCCCTTGTCGAGTGAGAACAATACGATCACACCTTCGTTGTCGATGTTAACCTGCTTGGTCAAGCTCGCTTCATGATCAGAGTTGTAGTGATTGTGAATCGAGACGTTGACTTTACCAGAAGTCACTTGGCCCCAAACACGCTTGACAATCAAACGATAGTCACCAGCGAAACCTTTTGGCAAAATGTACTCTTCGGAAACCACACCGGAAACACCCGGTTTGGCGGTGAAGTTATCCCCGAGGACAACGCCTCCGGCAGTAGTTCTACGAACCAGACGAGAGCAAACAGTGCCTCCGGGCTCTTCGATGTATAAATCTAAATCGGCATCACCGGTCCAGCTCACTTTGATGTAGCAATCCCGCTCAGTCGCGTTTTGAAGGTCAGCTTCGAAAGCTGCAAGCTCATCAGTTCGCCCTGATTTTTTAAGAGAGTTCTTAACTCCCTCTGCGGCAAACTTGGCCTGCTTTACAATCTCCGGGTGGTCTGGCCACTCTTGGCTGAACACACCAACGGTTGCCCATTTGATGGCATCAATGTCTTTGGTCTGTTGAGCCGCACGAAGGCCGATCACGTAAGGTTCGGTTCGTGTGGGAAACTGCCGTGCGAAGCCTTCCAAAAGTCGAATTGCACGTTTTTCCATGCCGTTTGACGCCATGAAAGTAGCCGCATAAAGCAAGTCGTTCTCATCGGTTGAGAGATCAACCGCTGACATCAAAGCCCTTTCGATTTCAATTTGTGGTTTGCCAGAAACTTGCAATGCAATGACAAGTCCCTCGTACATCCAAGGTTGAAGTTGATCATGCTTGATTGCACCATAAATCATCGAAGCGACTTCACCAGGATTGTTCGCGTTCATCAGTTTGCGAGCAGTCAACCGAACTTCGGCAGGGTCAGCAAAGTTGTTCTCAAAGTATGTTGACCAAGCAACGATCGGCTGGCCTTCACTCAAATTGATGACTTGGGGTTTCTTGGAAACGCCTTTGTCAGAAAAGTTCAAACTGATTTTGCTTTCCTGAACGCAGAAGAGACCCGCACCGCCAGCACCGCCTTGGCCACCGCCGAAGCCGCCACCACCTTGGCCACCGCCAAATCCACCACCACCTTGGCCGCCAAATCCACCGCCTTGGCCGCCGCCAAATCCACCGCCACCGCCACCCTGAACAGGTTGCCGTGGAGCGACAAGGTCGCCGACGTTATAGACGTTGGTAACGAACCATTGAATGTCCTCAGCATCATCAAGTGAGATGATCTTAAGAACTTCATCTTGAACCACAAACGTTGCGTTTTTCGTTTCAAGCATGATTCGAAGCGCGTTTTTGAGGCGAATGCCCGTCAAGTTGACGGTGACTGGTTCGTCTTCGGTCAAAATATCGTCTTTGGCCGAACTGGTAAGCACGATGTTAATCCCGTACTTTCGCTCCAACTCTTCTTCGATCTCAGTCCAAGGAGTTTCGTCGTAGTTGAGATTTGACTCCTTATCCAAAGCGTCGAGGATGGCTTCTTCTCTCTCGCTTCCGGTCAACCGGAGGTTCTTGTACTTTGCACGACGCAATTTTTTGCGGTCCCACTCTTCTTTGTCCGGGAAGATCATCAACGGATTGCCCGGGAATGGGATGGTCGTCTTTTCGATCTCGTACATCGCTTCTTGAAAGTTAAGTACCTTCTGACGTCGCAATTCTGTCATTAGCTCATAGTTGCGAGCCAAATGGGCCTTCTCTTGAGCAACAATCGCTGTGGTGTTGAATTCGTTGTCCGCTGCAAGGTTGTCAGCGACATCAACTGCCTGGCGATAATTGCCTTCGTTGAGCATTGTGTTGAACTGGTCAGTCAGCCGAATGATTTTTTCTTCTTCGCGTTCCTGTCGCTGAGCCATCGCTGCGAGTGCTAACGACTGTGAAATGTTGATGTCAAGCAGAGCTTGTCGATCATCAAAACTCAATTTCTGTTGGCGGAACGAAAGGAGCGTCGACTCAAGCGTATGCCGCAGTTCGGCACGAGTTGAGGGGTAGAGATCGGGTGATTGGTCAACAATTTGCATCATGTTTTTGATGCGTTCAAGTGAGAGGCTCGGGTTTGTTCGGGCCTCTTCGCGTGCGATCTTCTGTTCAACGATCACTTGTTGCTTGATTCGTTGATTGATAACTTCGATCTTGCCTTCGGCGGTTTGAATCGCCCCGGCAGATGCACCACTTTCATCCCGTAGAAGTTTTTGGATCTCATCATCATCGCTCGGGGCGATCAAGGTGATTCCACCATCGGGAGTCGCTGCTTCAAGTGGAAGTTCAACGGCTGAACCAGTTGGCTCTTGGGGTGTTTCGATGGCGGGTGATGCCGGAACTTGCGTCGCTTTGGCAGGAGTTTCCGCTACAGGAGCAGCCGGCTTGGTCGCTGCAGGTTTAGAATCCGGAGAAGCAAATGGATCTGACGCAGGTGCTTCTTTGGCTGGTTTTGTATCACCACCGAGATCGAATGGATCGTCTTCCTGAACTTTGTAAGTTGAGGCCATCGCCAACAAGTCAGCTTTTGTTGAAACGGGAGAGGCACTTACCTTTAACGCACGGTTAGCAAGCTGTTTTGCATTCTCGATATTTCCAGTCGCTAATGCTTGATCACTCAGATCACTTAAACGATTGGCTTGAAAGTTTCGCGAGCGAGCGAACTCTTTAAGCCCGACTGAGCCAAGAGTTGGAAGTGAAAGACCGTTGTCAGCACGAGCGTCGTTCACCATACCTGGTAAGAAAGCAAAGTTCTGATCTGATGCTTCAGGAGCAATCGTCCAATTAAACTCATGCTGCTTTCCATCGACCATTCCAGTGACTTGAATGTCAACTGACTCGCGATCAGCGAGTGTGCCAAGAATGATGGAGTCTCGATCTGATCGAAGCGGAATGAATCGGCGTGGAAACATATCAACCACAGATTCGTCAAGCTTTCCGCTCGTTGGCCAGAAAACTGAGGCGTGGACTGTCGAAGCAAGGCCAGCTGCGCAATTCTTGACTGAATCTTCGCTATCGGTGTCAACATAAAGATTGCCACCGGTGTTGTTTGCTAATGCTGCCATCAGTTCGATGTTACGGTCTGGTCCGATGGCAAAACTGGAAACCGAAATGTTCGAGTCAGCGAGTTTGGTCACCAGTTGGCTGAACACTTCAGTTTGAAGCAAACTGCCTCGGCTGATTCCATCACCGATGTAAATCGCGTTTTTATTTCGAGCTTTCGTGTTTGCAAATGACTTGGTCGCAGAGTCCAGCATTGATTCGACGTCCGTCGATCCAAGTGGAACTCGGTCTGTCAAGTTTTGCAGTGCAACTTGAATTCCATTGCTGCCAGGGCTTACGAAACCTTGGGTCAACGGAACCGGATCCAAATCGACTGCAAAGAGTTGCACCCGATCTTCGGCATTTAAATTGCGAAGCAGCTGTTTGACCGCTTCGATTGAATCTCGTTTGAACGCACCGGTTTGACTGGCGGATGTGTCGATGTAAACAACGATGTCGCTTGCGCGACTTTCCGCTGTTTCCATGGGGATGCTCAATGCAAAATGGGTTTCCCCTGCACTGTCATAAGTTGCCAAGCGTGGCTCCTCATCCCCGTAAGAAGTTGCGGAGATCGCTTGAACGCCAATGGCAATCAAAGCAACACATACACTTTTAGTCGCGACTTTGGTCCAGAATTTGGACATAACGAACTCCAACACCGAAATGATCTCGAGAGTTTGCACGTTTCGGATGCGTGCAAACCTGTCTTGCCCTGAAATGGTAAATCTGGTCACGAAGACCTCCGATACATTCTATTTTGAGCTGCCTAAATACGCCACAAAAATTCAGCGTATTTTGCGTCGATTGGATTACCGTTAAAGCTGTAAAAATCGTTAATTCGTGGCAGTATTCCGTTTGTAAGGTGAGATTGGAGGATTTTGGTCCCCGATCTCTCTACTGGAGTTTAGTCAAAAACGTTTTCGTTGAAAGAAATAACACGCTCAGTAATACCTTGCGATTGTATCTATCAGGTTAAAAGTTCGATTTTGCCCCTGTTTTACCTTCTATGCACATATCGGACCAACAACATTGTGAGGATAGAGAATTTTGCTGGCAGAGATCAGCTTTCGCAATTCAGTGGTTGTACGAGCCAATCAACCTAGTCATAGGGGCTGGTCAAAATTTCCGGTTTTTTCGGGGAAAACAGGACGGAATTGCCTGTTTACCCATATTCTTAGCACTCACTGCCGCAATTTAACCCAAAAAATTCAACATCTCATTGGCATCAGATTTATTAAATCAGCCTCAGGATTCGAATGGTTCTTCACCCTTTTGAACAACGATCCCGCAATACTGTTGCGGAATCGCGCAGCCATTCTCTGGCTCTTCATAAAAAGATGTTGAAAATTGATACGTTTACGCCGTAGGGGGACGCCGTCTGAATTACTTCGCGGCTGGTTTTGCCTGGTTTGTCTGGCAATCAATTGCGCGCGAATTTGCAATCTTTGGAATTCTTTATTTGGTCTCTAATGATTCCGCATGAGACGCAATAAGCGGAGCGGTTGGCGGGCGAATAACTTTCGCGTATGCGTTCAGCCACTCGGCAACGATCGTGATTCGGTCAGCAACTTGGTGGCGCAAGCGGTTCTTCTGCTTGACATTCAACTTTTCTGCTTCGACCATGAAAATGTCCAATTGTTTTGAATAGGCAACCTGAGCCTCGTCAATGTGGCGACTCAAAGATCTCAAGTTCATTTGTTCTTGAACATTCGAAACAAGTCGCTGGATGGAGATTGGATTGAGTCGTTGATAAGTCGACAAAGCTTGTGTCAATGGACCCGGTGGGCGAAGGAAAACAAGCTTGGGCTCTATCGTCAGTTGCTCAAAAAAACCAAACTCCCCAAGTGCAATTAGCTTGGTCAGCGATTCATTATTAAAATCCAGTATTGGCGGGATTGAGCTGAACAAAATAGATGGATAGAGCTCGGCCAATTTGCGAATCTGAAATAAGTACGAGTCGCGATTCTGGAGGTTGGTTGAAAGTTGATTAAAACTCGCCCTAACGACTTGCGATTCACTCTCGTCAATAAAGTTTGTTGTAAATGGTTGTCCAGAAAGAGCTTGTTCCAAAAGCATTGCAAAGTCTACGCCCCACCGGTCGCAATCGTCGTAGTATTGCCAATATGAGTCTGATTCCAATTTCTCAATTTCGATGGAGATTGAAGACTCCGGTCCATCGATTTCTTGAACCTTCAACATTTGTTCGCTGTCAAAAGAGTCAGCCACTTTCTGCTCACGCACGAGAAACATCGGAATTTGTTGTCTCGACATTGGCTCAAGATTGATCTTTGTGATTGTGCGATTGCTAACCAGAAAGATTGGGATAGATAAACGTTTTGGCATAGCGGTAAGGCTGCCACGGGGGTTTTTCGGCGTTAATAATTCTTTCCCCGAAAGGGTGGAAACCGGTTGGCTAGCCTCCGTACGAACCCATTTAATAACTTTCAGGATATTGTTCTCGGTCACCGCCGACCCGGAGATAAGATTCGCTCGCAAAATTCGAATCCGTTGTGTTGCGGCGGGCCAAAACGCTGAGCCGCCATCCCTTTGCGATTGCGAAACCAAATTCTTGGCAGGCCGAGGGAGGGGAGGGGCGTCGGGTTCGAAGTTCGCCGGCGAGTGCGTGATTGACGTTTTATCTTGCTTTTCAGCAAGTTGCGAGAACATAAAGCGGTTCTGGAAATTGCAATCAATTTCGAAAATTCGCTGATGTTCTCCTAACGCTAACCCTTGGCAATTGGCCTCGGGAGCGTGCGTCAGTTCTTCTAAATCCAGTCGCACATCGGTTCGTGCATTGACCTGTGTATGGAAGATCGAGCAGTGGGCAAATATGAAAAATGTTAACAAGCAAAATTTGACGGTGTTCCGCACCATTGCGAGTTGCCTCCAAGCAAATGTTTTTTACGAAGCCAAGCCTGGGATTTGGGCTGAAACCAAGCTGTTTCGATCGGTGGCGTCTTTGAGGGAGTTTGCTGTGACTGACGGATACGTGACAGAACGGAACGTTGTGCGAATCAACGCACTTGGATCAACGAACTGCCTTTCCCATGGAACAGGGACTTCCCTGTTTGAGTTATCGGGAATCGTTAAATTGTCCTGTAAAAGAAAGCTTGCAACTTAGCCAAACCTTGACATTTGAAGGTGACTTTTATGTTTTGATACGGTCATTCGGGTTGAGAAATATGAAGAAGGAATGCGTAAAATATATGGGTCGACGGTTTAAGTGGTTGAGCTGTTTGTTGCGAATGGGGGGCTGCTGACAACAAAGATAATTCAATTTGAACAAACCGTTTTTTTTTTCGTAAGATGAGGCGAAGGAGCACTGATTTAATAAGGGCTTGGGCCCCATTTGCTTGTGATTTAGAGAGCGAAGAGACCTTAAGATGTTGAAATCAAATCTGTTAATGACATTTTTTGCTGCAGTTTCGGGGGCAGTCTTGGGCGCCCTCTTTGTCGGCAATGCTTACCAATCATACCTTTTGGCGAGCAAGCCAGAGTTGCATCTCTCGCCGCCAAACTTTCAAGGGGATGCATCGGTTGAGACTGCATCATGGAAGAGTTCCTCCCCCACCCAACGATCGGGGTTCCAATTAACAAAATATCAGCAGCCAGGTTCGTCGAGTTTGGAAGGTGCATCTGGTAATTCGCCAACGGGTGATGCGACTATCATCAATCTTCCGCGAGAAGGAGGGACTGGTGATATCGCCAAGACTGCGTTGGTGCCGGTGACGAGGGAATATTACCGCCGAAGAGCAAATTAATATCTCCGTCTACGACAAAGTGAGTCAAAGCGTCGTGAACATTAATACCAAAGCCAGACGGGGTGAGTATTGGATGCTCGGCGGACCGCAAAATCAGGAAGGGTCCGGGTCAGGTTGGGTTTTGGACAACCAAGGTCACATCGTTACAAATCATCACGTGATTGAGAACGCGGATGTCATTACAGTCACTCTCTCGGAAGATAAAGATTCATACACAGCTACCGTGATTGGCAGTGACCCACAAAACGACATTGCTGTTTTGAAAATCCAGGCTGCCGATGATTTGCTCAAACCGGTTCAGTTGGGGGAATCGAGAACCATTCGAGTGGGACAAAAAATATTCGCGATTGGGAACCCGTTTGGTTTAGAAAGAACAATGACCGTGGGGATTATCTCAAGCCTTGGGAGGACACTTGAATCTAAAAACAATCGCTTGATGAAGAATATCATCCAAATTGATGCGGCACTGAATCAAGGGAATTCGGGGGGACCTTTGCTGGACTCCCAAGGGATGGTCATTGGAATGAACACGGCAATTGCAACTTTGACAGGGCAGAACACCGGAGTTGGGTTTGCGATTCCCGCTAACACGATTCGTCGAGTCATTCCACAGTTGATCGAATTTGGAATGGTTAGACGGGCGACTCTAGGGGTTGATTTGTTCTGGAGGGCTGAGCAGGGATTAGGGGTGGCTCGAACCGAGCAGAATGGCCCCGCTTTCAATGCAGGAATTCGCGGGCTTCGATTAGAGCGGAGGATCGAGCGGATTCAGGGGCAATTGTTTGAAACCGTTCAGGTTGATAAAAGTTCCTCTGATCGGATCGTCGCCATCGACGGAACCACCGTCAAAACAACGGACGATCTACAGGAGATTCTTAGCAATCGGAAACCGGGTGAACGCGTCAATCTCGCGATTCTTCGTCAAGGTAAACTAATCAATGTGCCCGTCACACTGGGGCTTGAACGCTGAATGTGCCCCGATGCTTAGACTTGAGATTTTAAGTCCACAAGAATCGCCCGATGATTATTGAGTTGCCGGATGTCCTTGCTCGGTTAAGACTGAGGAGAAGGTTGTCTGAGATTTTTCGAACTGCGTTTTTGGCAGTTTCGTGGCATTTAGAGCGAAGGGCGTTCGCCTTGCACCGGCATGATCACGATGACTTTGATAGAATATCAATCTGTTTCCAATCTTCGACAAAGGTTTACCCGTGCCATCGTTTTCCGTCATACTTGCAGCAGCCGGCAAAAGTAGTCGGTTCAATGATCCAAATTTTAAAAAGCCATTTGCAAATTTAAAGAACAAGCCAGTTTGGCTGTATTCGGCTGAGTTGTTTCAAAAAGTCGCTGGAGTCAAACAGGTCATCATGGTTATTTCGCCTGAAGATAAAGACGAATTCATCGGAAGGTTTGGGGCTAACGTTGCTGTCATGGGAATCGACGTTGTTCTTGGGGGAGCGGAGCGTGCCGACTCGGTTGAAAAGGGTTTAGCCAAAGTTGACCCCAGTTGTGACTATGTAGTCATCCATGACGCGGCTCGACCCTGTATTGATCAGGAGTTGATCGTTTCAGTGATGGATGCTGCCATTGAATTCGAGGCCGCCGTTCCAGCAATTCCGATTAATAGCACATTGAAGCGTTCGGCTGCTGGGAAGATGATCGACGAAACCGTTGATCGTTCTAATTTATATCAAGCTCAGACCCCACAGGTTTTTAAGCGAGGATTGATCCAAGAACTTTATGCGAGCAGGAATGGGGCCCAACCAACTGATGAGGCTCAATTGTTGGAGATGAATGGTCACCCGGTCGCCATGGTTGCCGGCTCCCCATTTAATATCAAAATAACAAAACGTGAGGATTTGCGATTTGCCCGCGCTTGTTTAGATTCAATGCCCGCAACAAAATTTGACGCCCCAATTCATCCTTTCGCAAATGACGATCTGTTCAGGTAGTTGATTGATCTGCGGTCCCGCCAATTCAATGCGTTCAATGTGAATTGATGCTTCGGTATTAGTCTGCACCGATACGAACTACCTGTTGAATGTTGCCGAACTCCGCCGCGTGAGTGATTCAATCGAACGCTTAGAGATCTTTGGCTTCGTTCTCAACGTTGTCAGGCGAGTAACGCTTCAAGGCCCAAAAAAACTTGCCGAACCAGACCGCATGAATAAATTGCCATTGGTTGTCTTTTTGTAGATAACTGGCCAAAACGAAAGTCAAGTTACGTTTGCTTGAGGCGGCGAGCAAAAGTTGTTTGGGTACCCAAGGGGACCGGCTGGAAAGCCCGGATTTGATTAGCAATGCCGTTGGCCCCCAATGAGGATGCCAACGGCGAAAGCGAAAAGCGTTGCCGCAATTTGGGATTTAGATTGCGGTTTGAGTTAGTCCCACCACCACCGGATTTCGTCTGCATCTGGAGCGGATGATTCAACACTCCGGGCCAATTTTCCGTCAGTGTCTAGCGCAAATTTTTCATTCAAAATGTCATGAACGTTATAGGAGATCCCCCCGCTAATTCCCACCAAG
>JAQWLH010000169.1 GCA_029247405.1 Mariniblastus sp. | reverse complement strand
TCCGCGTGTCGGGGGTTCGAATCCCTCCACCGCTACTCCAAAATTCCCTTGATGATGGTGCTTATCACATCAAGGTTTTTTTATGCGCTTCTATCAAGCAATGGGGTGGGATTCATTCCGCTGATTTGTTCTGTTTCTTTTTGTTGTTTCGCCCTCTATTACGTGTCCCGAACGACGTCACTCTTGGCATGGGTTTAAAATAAGCCAGTTTTTCGCATGGCGAAATCTTGGATGTTACATGCGGCCCAAATGATCGCCACGTAGAACGGATTGTTAAAACTCATCGGAGTGCAAATCTAAATAATTCAAATTTTGAAAATTACCTCAACAGGCCGGGCAAGTGTTGTTCAGGGGGAAACAGACTGAGTCTCACCGATTGGCTCTCAATGTGATTGAAACTCCTTGTTGCGATGCATGACTGCTGATACCACGAATTGCGGAGTGGACTTTGAATGGCGATTGAATGTGACAATCAACTGATTTCTGTTACTCGCAGATTGATGGACATTTAATCGGGTTCGTGGCGGGGGGTGAGTACCGAAATCTTTACGACAGATAGAGCGGGAACCTCAGGAGTCGCTTGTCGTCCTGCATGGCCGAAAGTCCTGGTCATCTGGTGAATTTACTGGCTGCAGCTCACTGAGGTGTTTCCGAACTACCTACATGATGAAAGCGAAGTTCGAGTAACAATCAAACGTCTTCAAGTGCAACCGATGCTCACCCCAAGAAATTGTTCCCAGCCATTGCGTCTCGAGTTGGGAGATTGGCTTTAAAGTTAACTTGTTCTCGGGGCTTGAGTTTGCGTCTGATAAAACTATGGCCATTTGCGGAAAACTCAATCTCAGATGGGCCGGAATTGAGGGGGCCGATACTTGGGCTCTAAGCGACCGTTTTTTTGGGGGGGCATGCGATGGTCTCAAAACGTTCATTTTATGCGGCGTTTCTTAAAATTCGCGCGAGTGTCTTCAAGAAAATTTACAGTAGGTTTGGAGATGCGTGTCACTGTCTGAGAACGCTTCGAACTGCTGGATTTGCACGCTTTTTGCAGTATTCCTGAGCATTTGGCGGTTGAGTTAAGAGCCGATAGTCATGATTCAGCTAGGTGAAGTGACGAAATTGCCCCAATCTATCAAGTGGAAAGTTGAACGAACAATTGACTTACCAAATTCGTTTATACTATTGTGGAAGTAGTGACTTAAGATTTTCCTTGGAAAAATCGCCTGATTGGACATCTTACTTGGTTTTCCAGCTACGCGTACCCTATATAGATACGAGCCAAGCTAGGTTTAGGAATGGATGTGAGAATTATTTTTAAGCCGCGTTTGTAAGCCGTCAACTCTCGGTAGTCCATGTATCAGTCGCCACAATTAGTCAAAAACCGATTAGCGAACCAAGTTTCTTTCTTGGTTTTGTCGGGCGTGATTTGTTTTGGCGGCCTGATTGGGGGCATGCATCATCACGAGGACGTCGGGGTGGCCTCAGGCATTGCCTCCGCAAGTCCTTCCTGTTTGTGTACAAGCCACAGTGACTCTGACGCTGCGGAGGATGGAACTAATCCATCGGTTCCCGGAGATGAAGAAGAATGCTTGTTCTGTAAGATACTTGCAGAGCACCACCTTACTGTGCCACCATCTTTTGAATTTGAACAATGCTCGGTCGTTGCTGAGTTTTTTGCCGATCCGACATCGGGCTTGGTTCAAATCAATGCGCTTTCTCCGAACTCTCGGGGTCCACCTGCTGTTTAGGTTTTTAATTAGTCAATCCAGACCATTTAATTCCCGCGTCGGTTTCAATTGAACCCGTTCGCCTCCTAAACCAGTTTATATCGAGGTGCATTATGAAGAAGTGTGCGCGAAATGCGTTTACGCTCGTTGAGTTACTTGTTGTCATTGCGATCATTGGAATCCTTATTGGCATGCTGTTGCCAGCGGTTCAGCAGGTGAGAGAAGCTGCCCGTCGAACAAGTTGTATGAACAATGTCCGTCAAATTGGCTTGGCGACACTTAACTACGAGTCGGGTCACGGTTATTTTCCACCCGGCTGGCAGCTTGAAGACATCAACGATCCTCTTTCGGAACCGGGATGGGGGTGGTCGGCTCACATCTTGCCATTTCTCGAACAGTCCGTTGTAGCAGATCGAATCAATTTTAAAGTGGCAATTGATGACCATGATCACGAAGACATCATCCGTGAGGTCATCCCCATGTATCTTTGTCCCTCACAGTCGGCAAATGCGAAAATTGTCAATTTGGCTGAGCACGTCGAGCACGGCGATCATGATGACCTAGCTGCATGGCATGACCATGATGATGATGATGACCACGAGGAATTGTGGGCTGGCCGGAGTGACTATTCTGGTGTGTTTGGTAGTACCGAAATTTCAGATAGCCCGCTCAAGGGGAACGGCGTTTATTACGGTGGAAGTCGAGTTAAAATACGAGACATTAAGGACGGACTGAGTCATTCGATGATGGTCGGTGAACGGACACAGCAGCTAGGCCCCATTTCATGGGTTGGCATGGTTCCAGAAATTGACGAAGCTTTCGCTCGAATCGTTGCGGTTGCGGATCATCCGCCGAATGATGATCACGATGCTCATTTTGAGGATTTTCGGAGTGACCACCCAGGTGGAATCGTGGTTGCCTTGTGTGATGGTTCATCTCACTTCCTGAGCGACAATATTGACTTGTTCAATTTTCAGGGCTTAGCCACCATTAATGGCGGAGAAATTGTCAACGTCCTTGATTAAGAGGCGATTCAGTGAGGGATTCGTTTGGTCTGGAACATTAAACCAACGTGGGTAGGGTGCGATCTACCCCGTTTGTTGGCGTATCGAAGTCCGGGCAATCCGTGCTTTCTGCTGTAATTTTTGTAATGATTGAAACAAAGAGCCGAAGTCAAACGTTTTATTCACTGTGGGACTAGGAAATATTTCCAAGTGGCTTTTAGATGTGCTAACCTTTCCGGCTTCTATCGTTTATAGCTTGAAAATTTAAATCGAGAAAAACGACCTTTCATATGAGAACACTTAACTTCGATAAAAGACCAATGACCCGTGGTTTCACACTGGTTGAGCTTTTGGTCGTGATCGCGATTATCGGTATTTTGATCGGGATGCTGTTGCCTGCGGTTCAGCAAATTCGAGAAGCAGCACGTCGCACCACTTGTCTGAACAACCTGCGGCAGGTGGGGTTGGCGACACACATGTTTGAAGGTGACCATCAGGCGTTTCCGCCGGCCCGATTTTTCCCCAAGATGAATCCGTCGCCCAAATTTAATGTGGGGTCTGACGAACCGTCTTGGCTCGTTCGTATCATGCCTTATGTGGAGGCATCCATCCTGTTTGAAAAATGGGATTTGCAATCATCCTACAAGACTCAACGGGATGAGATCCAATCCATTCCACTTAGCGTTTTTCTCTGTCCAAATCGGCACACGGTTTCATCAGCTCAAGCTCCTGCCGAGGTTGTTTCTGTACCTGTTGTTGCCCCTTGCGGGTGCGGTGGAATTCAGTTGATTAAAATCGTCGGCGGTGCGGTTTGTGATTATGCGGGGAATCACGGTGACACTTCACCCGGTGCCTCGGGGTTGGCAACTGACTTTTATTTTGGTGGAAATGGAACTGGAGTGATTATCTCGTCCCAAGGCAAGGTCGCATCACAGCCGGTTTTTGTACCAAAAAATAAGCCCCTCGCGAATTGGGTCGACAAGATTACTCATGGGTCAATTATCGACGGGACCTCAAATACGTTCCTCGCGGGCGAACTGCATGTGATACCGGACAATCTCAACCAAATTCCCTACAATGGCCCAGCCTATAACGGTGAAGACTTGGCGGCGTTCGCGAGGGTTGGTGGAGCTGGTGTTCCTATTCTGGATCGGAGCCAGAAACCAGGATCGATTCTCGGTTTCGGAAGTTGGCATCCGGGAACCTGCAATTTTGTAATGGCAGATGGTTCAACGCACTCAATAGACAATTGGACTGATACCGAAAGCTTGGGTGCTCTCTGTAACCGTGGAGACGGTCTGGTTGTCTCTGCGATTGATTAAAACTAATCAAAGACCATCGAGGATTTGGGGATTTGGATATGCAAGCGGTACGTTGTTTTTGGCCCCATTTATTTTTGCTGTTTTGCTTGACTGGATTAACGGGGTGCGGCGGTGTCTCGACGTATCCAGTTACAGGAACACTCGAATTTAAGGATGGCGACCCGGTAAAATTTGGCACCATTGAATTTTTTAATCGAGAGTCCAAGCTTAACGCTCGCGGAGAAATTAGTCGGGACGGTTCGTTCTCGATGCAGACTTTCAAAGAGAATGACGGCGCTATCGCCGGAGTGCACGCAGTCACGATTCAACAATTCACAACGCTGCCACTTACCGCAAATCAAAATGTCAAGATTAAGCACGACCATGGGAAACTAGTCGCCGATAAGTATAAGTCTTACGCGACTTCCGATTTGATTGTGACAGTTGAAAAACAAGACAATTCGTTCAAATTGATTGTTGATTCTAAAGACTGATCCATCGTCGTAAATTCCAAGAACTGGGTCGACCTTCTTGAACTCTGGTAACCTTTGTTTCAGCCTGGGACGAGTGCCGAGCACTTAGCTTTCTAATTGGTTCTGCTCAGCGAATTACCTCTTGAGGCTATCGTTTTCGATTTTTGCCAGAATCTAAATGAGTTTGGTTGTCTGCTCAATGCAATCGTAAGTTTGTGCTGGCCCAGCTTTGAGCGAGGTGATCGGTAGGTTGTGGGCAGACGGCGTTCCGGGAGACCCATTGGGAAACAATTTGTGGACGGAGCCCCGCGAATTTGTAGACTCTTAAAGAGTTGTCAATCTTTCCTGCGGTTAATACGATTTCCCTTCCAATGAAATCAAAAGTTTTCAGTGGAAGTTCATTTGAGCTAATCCGTTAACGCTTCAACGATTTTCGTTTCGGCGCACGTTGCGATAAAGATAGGCGTCAGATGTGAGTAGGGAGGAAAGCAATGCGTTCATACTTCCGCCACTCTCTTTGTAGGCTTGGTAGGCACTCTGAAGGACAGGGGCGTCATTGATGGTCTCATTCCGCCCCATCCAAAACCGAAAAGCATGGCGGACAAAAACCTGTTGTGCTCGCTCACTTTTGGCAATCTTGTCTATCAACTCCAGAGCATTTTCAACTGGCCCGTCTAGGTTTGGGTCACCGCTGTTGATTATTTCACCTGATGTCTTGACGGGTTTACCCTGTTCCTTTGAGCGTTTTAAACCAAGGTGGTTATACATCTCGAAAGGAAGACCAAGCGGGTCCATTTTTTGATGGCAACGCCAACATTCATCTTCGCGAGTGACACGCATGCGATGCCGCAGAGTATTTTTTGGTTCGTCTGGTAGCATGGCGTCCACCGTAATCGGAACATCGGGAACAGTGTCTCCCAAGAGACGTTCCCGAATCCATTTGCCACGCAGAATCGCATGATTGTCCATGGCATCAGAGTGTGACACTAGCCAGCTTGGATGAGTCAAAATTCCCATTCGCTGGTTTGTGGGAAGGGTCGTCAAAGATCTTTGAGCCTTGCCGTTCTTGACCACCTGAGCAATCCTGACATGGATAGCCTCGCCTTTGGGTATCGGAAGATAACCCAGTTCATCAGCCGTTGGTGTGCGTCGCTTATTTTTTTGGTCTCTTTTGGGGGGCTTCTTGAGCTTTTCAAATTCGCTGAAATACAGAGCGTGTTCATTGGTACTCATGACGACACGGTCTGTCGTTAGCAATTCGAACAATACGTTTTTGTCTTCTTCGAGGATCAGCTCGACCAGTCGATCCGTGTTGGCCGTCATGGCAAACATCGTTCGGTAATACGATTTAGGGTCCCCGCCTGCAGACGACAGTGCTTGGTTGTCTTTGCAGATATAGCCCGCGCGATCGTAATCAAAGTACTCTCGAAAGAACTGCAATACTCTTGGCTTGCGAATGCGATCGTCCTTGAGGATTCGTTCGACTTCTCTTTTCACGTCTTTTCGTGTCTTCAGTCGCCCGTCGATATTTGCCTGTTTCAGTTTTTGATCCGGGGGGATGTAGCGAAAGGCTGCGTTAATTGCCAAGACCAACTCTTGGTCCTGAAGCATGACTCGACCGAATGCGTCAGGAATTCCTTGCTGACCTAATTCGACACGATACAATGCTTCGCGGTCCAAAAAGATAGGGGTCAGCCCAAGCAGCACACCTTCTTCTTTGCCGAGATCATCAATTGCCTTGATCGCGATGTCAAAATATTGTTGAGTTTCTCTTTCGGTTGGCGGTCTGCAAGTCAAGGCTTCAAAGAGAAATTCAATCGCAGTTTTAAGGTTTGCCTCGGAAACCTCGGGTCCCTGCATCAAATCATAAACCGGGGTGAGCGGTCGCTTAGCTGTCTTGCTGTAAAAAAGACTCTGCGCCAATCCACGTAAATCTCCGTGCTTGTATTTTGCGTCAATTTCACTGACCTTGTCAGCATATTGGTAAGGTTTTGCATCCGGTCCATGCGCCATAAAGCGGAGAATATCCTCGGCGACTCGCGCGATTTGGGTTGCCTCAGAGCCATTGACTGAATGCATGTTGGGGTAATTTCTAAGCCCATGGTGGTCGGTAGTGTTGAGTATCGGTGGAAATCCAGTAATCGCGGCGGCATAAGCTGCACTCCCTCCGACCCAACCGATAACTCGATCTAGGCCATAATAGACTTTGATCTCTCCATCCTTATTAGGAGCGATCTGGTCTCCATGTGTTCTCAGTCCAGGGTGCTTAGGGTTGAACTCTGGCTCACGATTGATCAGCTCGTTTAGTCTTGTGAGATGTTCCTGTGGGTGAATCCGCCAGATACGTGCGGGCGTTGACGTCGGCTGCAAGCCTGTTGGAATGGGCCCAAACAGTAGTTCATGATCAAGATGGTTGCCTTTGGTCGGCAGCAGGTGGGCGTCGAACCCACCCTTGTCTTGCATTGCTTGTTGAAGATTACGAGTAATCCAGTTTGACAATGCCAAACGCTTCATCGGAGTGGGTTGGCTGCTCTCATCTTTGGGGGGCATTTCCTTCAGTGCGACTTGCTCCCAGATTCGCTTCCAAAGTTCCGCATTGTTCGAACTGACCCCAGAAAGATCATGGAAACTGACATTGCCTTCTTGCGTTTCCAATCCGTGACAATCCATGCAGTGTGTCTGCAAGAATGGTTTGGCCAATGACGCAAAGGTCTGGGGATCATCTGCTTGGGCAAATGAATGCGATGAGGCAGAAATGGCCAAAAAAACAAGTGCGGACGCAATCCTGTTCATCTTTGATATCTCTTGCATTTGAAGCTCACCCAGTCACCGATCATCACGAAATATTAGGCCATTAACTCTTCGATCGGACCAGCCTTTGAGTTGTACATTCGTGCACCGCTGTTTTCCATGTTGAATCGGTCGCGTGGTGCATCGATTGCATGTAGCAGGGTGGTATAGAGGTCGTTGATGGGACGCTTGTCTTCGAGATGCGTGTAACGCCCGGTTTGGATTCTACCTCCGCAATCGCCCAGCAAAATGAATGGCCAGTTGGCTCCATTGGTGTGTTGCTTGTCGGCATTGTTGCTTGTGTACACGATCAGGGTATTGTCCATCATTGAGCCATTACCTTCGGGCATCGACTCGAGAGCTTGCATTAATTTGACAAGCATCTGGCAGTTGTACTGGCGGATTTTAATCCAAATCGGATTGTTGGGTTGTTTCATATGGCCAAGATTGTGGCCAGCCGGAGCAACCCCCAGTCCTTTCCAGGATCCAAAGATTTCTCCCCGCCCGGAACCAATCGTGAGAACATTCGTCAGGCCGGCTTTAAGGGCAGCTATACTGATGTCGAGAAGTGAGTCATGCCAATCGGTTTCAAATTCAGGTTTAACAAATTTGCTGTCGTATTCCGGTGCAAACTTTCGAAGGTGGTCCGCAATACCTGCGAGTCGTTCTCGCAAACGATTGATGTTTTTAAAACCATCGACATAACTGGCGTAGCGAGCACGATCTCCGTTGGGAAGCGATGAACCAGCTTGGCCTGCGAGTTGTTCAATCTGATTGAAGACTTTTGATTTTGCTTCGAATCTTTTCCTGACGTCGCCAGAGGCGATGCCGCCAAACAGCATTTGGTAAAGGTCATTTGGGTTGGAGTGCATGAACAACGGTTTTCCCGGTCCGGCAGCCGATAGAGTGGCTAACGTGGGTCGCGATTTCATGTTTTCTAATGCATCCATTCCAATTCGCAGGTGGGGCAGAATCGTCTCTGGGAGAAGCTTGCTGATGACATGGTCAATGGTTGCTCCACCGGGAGGAATGCCGATACCACCGCGGTAACCACCAAGGGCACCAAAAAAAGCGCTGTGGGATGGGCTGGTGTGGCGGCCGTGTAAACCTGTAATTATGTTGATTTTGTCTTTGTAAGTTTCAAGTGCCTTAATCGGTTCCGGTAGAGCAACGTCGGCTAACGATTCGCTAGACTTGAGGCCTTGGGGAACACAGGTTGCTGGATCGAAACCTTGATTCTGTAAAAAGAAGATCACGCGCTTGGGCGACTTTTTAATCACGCTCGCAGCACGAATGTTTTTGGACGAAAGCGAAGTGCAAAAAGCCGCACCAACACCAGCGGCCATTCCCTGAATCATGTTTCTACGATTGATCATTCAGCTACCTGTCTTAGGTGAAGTTTGGATCTCGATCATCTCTGGGAAATCAATTTACTACAAGAGAAAAATCTACA
>JAQWLH010000120.1 GCA_029247405.1 Mariniblastus sp. | reverse complement strand
CATTGACGCCACTGCCCTCAGCAACCTGCGTTGCTTCGCCGTCGACCAGAATCAACAACTTCACCCAATTCATCTCACCGAACATGCAGAATCAAACGTTGCCACTCTTCTCAACTCGACCAACGAAACTTCGGTTTGGAGATAGGTCTGGTGCATCTCTTTGACATGACGTTTTGCTCCGTCGCAAATACTCCCACTCCACTGAAGGTCTTGAAACGACGAATTGCAGCATTCATTGCGGCTCTCGTCGCGGCTATCGTTGTTTGGGCGACCACGGGGCAGTCAGTTGGCCAAGAGTATTCGATCTTGGACGACTCAACTGTTATCGGCCGATCTTGGGGGCTCCCCACCCCAATTGATTTCACCCCAGACCGAGGTGTAGGGGATGTCAGTGTTGTCGCTGAAAGTTTGGTTTATGCAAAGAACTTAGAATTAACCGGCTCGCCAAACATCGATGGCGAAACGTTTATTGGCACACTCAACCCTATCCGCTTGAACTATCTTGCATCTGATCAAATTCAACTTGAATTAGGCGGATATTTTGGCAGCAACTATGGCGATGATGAATCGCTTGACGTTAGTGAACCATTGGTGCGATTGATAATTCAAACTATCCCTGACCATTACCTCGTAGCGGGTTCGTTAATCCAGTCGCACTGGATGGTTGATGCGCTTCAGGACGACGTCAACAACTTCCAAGACACGCCGGAAACGGGGCTCCAGTATCGCGTCAATCTACCTTGGATAAAATCTGACAGCTGGATCGATTGGCGTGTGCGTGAAACGGCAACACGATCAGAACAATTTGAGGGGGCTTCAGCCAATCAGATTCGACTGGGCCGTTTGTGGCTCGATGGCCAGTTTTTATGGTCACACACAGGAGGCCAAAAAAACTCAATGAATCAGATCATCAACAACTCAACGGGAATGTTGGGACTGTCTCTTGGGATCATCTCCGATGTGAATGACGAGTATATCGCTCGCGTTGGTGCAAACTTTTTGGCAACCAATTTTGAATCGCGCACGGAACCAAACAGCTCAGGACAGGGAATTGAGTACTGGTCAACTGTCGATTTACTCGACTCGGACATTTATCAACTTCAATTGTTCGGCAGGCATTTCGATGGCGACCAACTCTACTCACTGCGGGGTGATCCGTTGTATCAGTTCAATCAATACTCCCAACTCGGCTTCAATTGGGTGGCTACGATGACTGGCAACCTCAATTTAGAATTTGGATTTGTGGGTCAATATGCCGACGACACTTTGATGAACACCTACCAAATCAACTTTGTTTGGAGCAACCGTTTTCGATGTTTTAACCAATGCTGTGATTCCCATTCTCGCTTAACGGGCCTCAACTTCGTGGAGCAACAATGAGGCCTAAGCAAAAACAAGATTCCCGGCATGCAATCTTGCGAACCGTCTCGCTCTGCCTGCTCCTGACTTGCGGACCAGGATGCCGCATGATGCCTCAACTGCGAGAAAAAGACATGCTCGTCTGGGCCGATCCGATCCTGGATTCTGCGAAACATGAAGAGACGGTAGAAACAGAAACAACGCTTGAGGATGTGGCAAGCGAATCCATTGGATTTGTGAAAGATCTGGCTTCTGACACAGCTGCCCCAAAAGCCTTTGAATCAACGCTTGATGAAGAGTCATTTGAATTTCAATCGCCAACGATTCTTAAAATTCTCTACAGCGATCAACTTCATTTTTATTCGAGGGAGCATTTGAGACCATTTATGCTGACCTTGGGCGGCTCTGCGATTTTGGCCAACACCCAATTGGATCAGGAATTTACTGATTGGTACCAAAACGATGTGCGATCTGAATCTTCTGACGACATCGCCAAGTTCGCCAAAGTCTTTGGTGAACAATGGCCCATGATGGGTGCCTATTTAACAGCGTCCATTGGAGGACGACTCCTGCCAAACGATTCTCATCTCGCACACTGGGGAGATCGCAGCATGCGAAGCATGTTTGTCGGGGTTCCACCCTTGCTGTTCATGCAAAAGGCTCTTGGATCCAGTCGCCCTAATGAATCCCCGATCGCGTCGAATTGGGATTTCTGGGCCGATGAAAATGGGGCGAGTGGACACGCGTTTGTGGGTGCTGTGCCATTTCTCGTTGCCGCGCAAATGGCAAAATCTCCGCGGCACAAAGCTACTTGGCTCGCTTTATCTACTCTGCCAGGCTGGTCTAGAATCAACGATGACAATCATTATCTTTCCCAAGTCGTCATGGGTTGGTGGTTGGCCTACACTGCAACTCATTCCGTCAGGAAATCCGACGACAGCCTCAATTACCAAATTTCGCCATGGGTGATCGAGGACTCACTGGGACTTGAAATGGTCTGGAAACGTTGAACCCTGATTGGTCGATATAAAACGAGCACTCACCACGCTGCAATGCGGGACGAATCGCGGAAGCAACTGGCAAATCAAGTCACAAAATTTGTGAACCTTGCGATAACAGGTTATTCTATTGCTGCCGGGCCCGCATCAATGGTTGTCTCATGCATCTTCTCATCATCTTGTACATCGGTTTGCTAATCGCCCCCTTTTCGAGCGAGTCGCGAGCGACTCAGGAAAAAGACACAAATGCCGATGCGGTCGCAAGCAAACCCCTTCCTCACAACGCTGAACAATCAAGAGTGGATCAAATCATCATCGAAAGCTTCGGCTTGACACACGATGGCTGGAGCAGTGATGAAGTTATTCTAAATGACCGTTTGAACAGGCGTTTTATTGCAGCCTGCAAGCAGGAGCTGCCAGAGTTCACGATTTTCGATCTCAATTGGCGATTGATGAACCTTCGCAAAGCCGGCAAGCTAACCCCAAAGACAACCAAATCAAATCGCATCCCCGTCGGGGCAGTCACTCATATTGCAGAGATTGCGGCTCGTTCGTTACAGGACAAGCTTTCCATTTCGACGGATAAAATCATGGCCGACCCCAAGCATCGTGAAGCTTTCAATCAAATCGCCCAATCCGTTGATCCCACGAGCGATTTGTACCAAGTTCGCAAAGCTGCTTTCCAACTTCGAAAAGCACGCAAACTTCGCCCGGAACTTATTACCCGAATCGCCGACTGGGGGCGTGTCATTGAGAGCTATTCAATCACTGAAATCAAACAGCAACCCAAACTCATCCCCGAACACCCCGGCATCTATATTTTTCGAGACCCAACAGGATACCTGTACATCGGTCAAACAGACGACCTGCGTAGCCGCTTAAAAACTCACTTGGACCAGTCACACAACCAATCATTTGCGACTTATTTAGGCGAAAACAATCTTGACCGCATCACCGTCGAAATACACTCCTTCGCCCCTGATTCAAGAGCAAAAGAGTCCAGGGTACGGCGCGCTTATGAGTCCGAACTGATCTCAAGCCGGAAGCCAAAATTCAACATCCAGCCCTGAAACAAAAACACGATTAGTCGCGTGAACGAAGTGTCCTTCGAGCCTCAAAAAATTCAGTGAGTTTCTATCGGTCGTGCCTGACTAAAAATTCAGGTGAAGCCCAATCCAGAGCCAGGCTGTAAGTTGTGTAATCTAACCAATCACAACGCAGTGCTGACGGCAAGACGGTTTTCTTCTCAATCGGCAATGCTTCAATCCAAGGATTGCCCCAGAGCTTTCAAAGGACACTTCTTCCTGCGTTCCAATTGGGAGTACAAAAAGGTCTGATTGGCAAATGCGTGAACAAGCACACGTTCGGAGAGGATTAAAGGTGGATTGAAATACGTCATCCCCCTTCAATGCTCGCTGCTCGGATCGAATTGCAAGTACTTTTTAAGCCATGCAACACCAATATAAAACGGGACCGTATCTAACAGAGCCACAAGGACCTTGAAGACATAACCGGTGCCAATGAGCACGCACAGCTGAATCCATATCGGAACTGGCACGTCCTCTCGAAGCACGCCTGCCAGACCACCAACATAAAAGGTGATCATGATCACCGCGACTGAATCGACCAACTGACTGATTAAAGTTGATCCGTTATTGCGCAGCCAAAGCCATTTCCCTTTGGTCACCTTTTTCCAAAAATGAAACAGGTAAACATCACAGAACTGTGCGGCCATGTACGCCACCATCGACGCCCACACCGCGGCGAACGCCAATTTTCTCATTTCAAAAAAGACCGGAGTTGTACCGTCACTATTAAGCGGTTCCCCGTCGACGACACTCTCAAATCCTGGAAGAATCCCACCGATCCAGAGAATAAACATGACCCAAAGATTCAGCAGCAAACCAACCCAAACAACCCAATTAGCACGCTTTCGGCCATAAAATTCACTGATAAAGTCGGTGCAAAGGAACGTCACAGGATAGGGCAAGACACCAACAGCAACCGCAAATGCAATGGGCCAAACCTGCCCGGACTCGAACGTATGCTGAATCTCAAAAAGCTTGATAAATCGCGTGACGCCCAGCACATTGAGCATCGTCATTGAGCCTAAAAACAAACCAGCGAGAACCAAAAAGACCCGTTCGCGTCGAGCTTGTAATTCCGAGGCTTCGATCGGATGAAGCGAACTCCCCCCGTGTTTCAATTGTTCTTTTTGATGCATGCCTGCTTTAAAATTCGCTGAAAGGGTGAGCTCTTACCAAGGGGCACCGGAGTGCCCCGCCGCAGTGTCAGACTGGAGCAGTCAACTCCGCCAATTTTTGACTCGATTCCATATCTTACACCTTTCAAACCGGAGTTGCCCCTAGAAACGAATGAATCAATAGTTAGAATATCGGGCAGTTCTTTAACATTTCACCATTCGTCACCGACCTCACTTGGAACTCGTTCCCAAGCCGAGGCGAACGTTTAATTTGTAGATCTGTAGGGGTTTCTCTGTGACTTCCGTCGACCAACTTTTAAAAACGCCATTGCATCAATGGCATGTCGATCAAAAGGGGCGAATGGTGGATTTTGCCGGTTGGTCGATGCCCGTCCAGTATTCCAGCATCATCGATGAGCATCACCGAACACGCAATTCAATTGGAATGTTCGACGTCTCTCACATGGGGCGGCTTTATTTTTCCGGCGAGGCGATCGACAAGTTTCTAGATACACTCACTACGCGACGAGTTGCGGGAGTGGAATGCGGCAAAATACGCTATTCCCTAATGACCAACGACCAGGGAGGTATCCTAGACGATGTCTTGGTTTACCATTTGCCCAATCTCTCGGGAACTCCATTTCACATGATGGTGGTCAATGCGAGCAATCGAGAAAAGATTGTTGATTGGATCACTGCTCATCTCGGTGACTCCGGCATTGAATTGGACGATCGTACGAATTCGACGGCAATGATCGCCGTGCAGGGCCCTAAAGCCAATCACGCTGTCGCGGCGTTGTCAGAAACCGACCCTGACTCATTACCGTACTACACCGGCACGACCACCAAAATCTGCGGCTTCGAAGCGATCCTCTCACGCACCGGATACACAGGTGAAGACGGATGTGAGATCATTTGCGAAAACGAATATGCGGAAGCAATCTGGTCCGCAGTCTTTGACACCGCGCAGTCAGTCGGCGGTGGCGCATCAGGACTTGCAGCACGTGACACACTACGCCTCGAGGCAGGCATGCCGCTCTACGGTCACGAACTCAGCGAATCAATCAATCCGGCTCAGACAGATCTTAAATTTGCGATTCAGATGAAAGATCGCCAATTTATCGGCCGAAGCTCGATTCTCACGGCCCGAAAAAACAAATCACTTCCAATCCGCGTTGGGCTCGAACTAGAAGGTCGTCGCGCCGCTCGTGAGGAATGTCAAATATTTAAAGACGACGTCAAGGTTGGCGTCGTCACAAGCGGGACTTACGCTCCGACATTAGAGAAATCCATTTCAATGGCCTATGTTGATCCGGCGTTCAGTGAACTTGGAACCGAGTTAATCGTGGATATTCGCGGCAAATCACATCCGGCGAGAATCGCCAAAGTACCCTTTTACAAGCACCCTTAACTTGCCACCAAGTTCACAACCTTAATATTTCGAACCGCAGCAGGTGGTACGCAGGCTGACGCTTTGATTACCGGAACACGTGCGACCCCATCCCACAACTCAGTCATCCTTTAACACTTCATACGACAACCTTTAACGGAGTTTAAACTGTGAATCCCGAAGAACTACTTTTTGCCGAAACACACGAATGGGCCCACATTGAAGAGCAGGGCGGGGACAAAGTCGCAACGATCGGAATTTCAGCCAACGCCGTCGAGGCACTGACAGACCTCGTTTACATGGAATTACCTGCGGCAGGTGTCGCCGTGACTGCCAGCGGATCTTTTGGTGAAGTTGAATCAGTTAAAGCAACTAGCGAGATGTACAGTCCGGTCGACGGTGAAGTAGTCGAAGTGAACACTTCGCTTCCAGACAATCTAGAGATCCTCAACACCGACCCTTACGGCGAAGGTTGGATCATCAAAGTCAAATTGTCAAACGAAGATTCGCTGGCAAAGCTTATGGACTATGTGGCTTACCAAAAACAGTGTGAAGAAGGCTAAAGTTTTCCGGTCCAAAACCAGTCGCATGAAGTTGAGCAAAGTCCGCAGCAGTGGATCCGGCGGCTGGTTTTTAGCTGAAAGCATGTAGCAACAAAAGCAGATTTTTGAGCCATTGCGTGCGGCTGTGTGAGTTTTGCACCACTGTGCCTTTTTAAAGTGCGAACAACCCTCATTTAACGACTTTAATTTGAACTATGACGACTATCCAAACTGAATCTACTGTTCAGCTAAGTGAGCTTCAACAAACTGACGATTTTGTTCATCGCCACATTGGCCCAAGTCCAGCGGACATTGAATCAATGCTGGAAACCGTTAACGCGGAATCGCTCGACGATTTAATGGTTTCAACAGTTCCCGCGAGTATCTTGCTCGACTACGATCTTGATTTACCCGATTGCGCCACTGAACACGAATCAATCGCCAGACTCCGCGAGTATGCGGAGTCCAATCAAGTCAGTCGTTCGATGATTGGGATGGGCTATTATGGGACTCACACGCCCAATGTCATTCTGCGAAACGTGCTGGAAAATCCCGGCTGGTACACCGCATACACGCCTTACCAGGCAGAAATTTCTCAAGGCCGCTTGGAGAGCCTTTTAACATTCCAGCAGATGGTCATGGATCTGACAGGAATGGAAATGGCCAATGCATCGCTACTCGACGAGGCGACTGCCGCGGCTGAAGCAATGTCGTTGTGTAAACGAGCCAGCAAATCTGCTTGCAACACATTTTTTGTTGCCGACGACGTCCATCCTCAAACTCTCGATGTCGTTCAAACTCGAGCCAAGTATTTTAATTTTGATATTGTGGTCGGTCCGTCGTCTCAGATTTGTGACCAAGAAATTTTCGGAGCGTTATTAAATTATCCGGGATCTTCTGGAAACATTGAGGATTTGACTCCGCTGATTGACTTAGCACACCAAAACAAAGCATTAGTCGCTGTTGCCAGTGACTTGCTGAGCCTCACGTTACTTAAGCCGCCGGGTGAAATGGGCGCTGACATTGTCCTCGGTAGTGCTCAACGATTTGGAGTACCAATGGGTTTTGGTGGACCCCATGCTGCCTTCTTTGCAACTCGGGATGCGTACAAACGATCAGCCCCCGGTCGCATCATCGGAGTCTCAAAAGACGCTCGAGGTAAAACGGCCCTGCGAATGGCCATGCAGACTCGTGAGCAGCACATTCGCCGCGACAAGGCGACATCCAACATTTGCACAGCCCAAGCATTACTCGCCAATATGGCAGCTTTTTATGCTGTCTATCACGGACCCAAGCGACTTAAGACCATTGCCAAACGAGTACACTCATTGACGAATTTGGCCGCTTCAAAATTGAGAGAAGCCGGCCTGGAAGTTGAATTTGAGAATTTCTTTGACACCGTATCAGTGCTCTCCGATCAGGCGTCAGCGATTGTCCAGAACACGGCCAGCGAATTCGCCATCAACCTTCGTTTAATCGACGAAGGTCGCGTTGGATTTAGCTTTGACGAGACCACGACCGCGAATGATGTAGCCTCCGTCCTAAGAGCATTCGGTGTCGATGAGTCAGATATCGAATCAAATGATCTCACCAGTGCGATCCCAGTGGACCTCCAGCGAACCACCGACTTTTTGACCCATCCCGTTTTTAATCGCTACCATTCCGAGACGGAAATGCTGCGATACCTCAAGCGACTCGAAAATAAAGATTTTTCGCTGACTCATGGAATGATCCCGCTGGGCTCCTGCACCATGAAGCTCAACGCAACAGCGGAGATGATACCAGTCACCTTTGACGGATTTGCGAACATTCATCCGTTTGCTCCAAACGAGCAATGGACTGGCTACCAAGAGATGATTAATGAACTCCGCGATTGGTTAATTGAAATAACTGGATACGACGCGATGTCGATGCAACCGAACTCAGGAGCCCAAGGCGAGTATGCTGGGCTGCTGGCAATTCGCAGGTACCATGAAAGCCTTGGCCAATCCCACCGTGACATCTGTTTAATTCCCAGCTCCGCTCATGGCACCAACCCTGCCAGTGCGAGCATGATGGGGCTTAAGGTTGTCGTGATCAAAACCGATGAGAGTGGCAATATTGACTTGGCTGACCTGAAAGAGAAAGCCAGCCTTCACGGCGAAAATCTCTCCAGCTTAATGATTACTTATCCAAGCACCCACGGCGTCTTTGAAGAAACCGTGCGAGAAGCTTGTGCCATCGTGCACGACCATGGAGGCCAAGTTTATATGGACGGGGCAAACATGAACGCACTCGTTGGAATTGCGGCCCCGGGAAAAATCGGTTCTGACGTTTCACATCTTAATTTACACAAGACATTTTGTATCCCTCACGGTGGCGGCGGTCCAGGCATGGGTCCCATCGGTGTTGGAAAACACCTTGCTCCTTTTTTACCCAATCATATAGTCCAACCAATCGACGGACTTGATGCGACAGATAACGGGGCGGTTTCTGGGGCCCAGTATGGCAGCTCAGCCATTCTCCCCATCTCCTGGGCTTACATTCGCATGATGGGCCGCGTTGGCCTCAAGAAAGCAACTCAGGTCGCGATTTTAAATGCAAACTACATCGCCAAGCGACTCGAAGGCGCGTTTGACGTACTTTACAAGGGGCAAAACGGGCGGGTCGCGCACGAGTGTATCGTCGACATCAGGCCAATCAAAAACTCGTGCGGCATCACCGAAGTCGATGTTGCCAAACGATTAATGGATTACGGTTTTCATGCCCCAACGATGTCATGGCCGGTGAGTGGCACCATCATGATTGAGCCGACGGAAAGTGAATCTAAAGAAGAGCTTGATCGGTTTTGCGACGCTCTCTTGAGTATCCGCGAGGAGATCCGAGACGTTGAAAACGGTAGAGTTAGCGCCGAACAATGCGTCGCTCACCTAGCCCCCCACACGATGAACGACCTAGTTGACCCGAACTGGGATCGCGCCTACTCACGCGAACAAGCGGTCTTTCCCAGCCCGGCAACCCGTGAAGCTAAATTCTGGCCTTCTGTCAATCGAATTGACGATGTCTACGGCGATCGTAACTTTGTTTGTTCATGCCCACCCATGTCGACTTACGAAGAATCTGAATAGAAGTTTTCCCAAGTAAGAAATTGAAACTAAAGATTCAGATATGGAACAAGCGAGATTGATAATCGATGACGCCGCGGACGGGGCGTGGAATATGTCGATGGATCAAGCCCTCTTGGAAACGGCAAACACGACCGGCCAAATGACACTTCGGTTTTACACGTGGTCGAAGCCCACATTATCGATTTGATATTTTCAGTCCCACACCGATCGAACTCTTCATCCCGCAAGCCAGTCGTGCCCGCTGGTGCGTCGGAGAACCGGCGGCGGCGCTATTTTGCATCACCATGAGTTGACCTACAGTCTCACTGTCCCCGCTCAAAATCGCTGGTCAAAAAAAAACAGCGATCTCTATCGGTTGGTGCACCTAGAGATTATTCAACTGCTTCATCAATCATCAGTCGTTGCCCAACTGTTTGGTGATCTTGATGGAACGCAGCAGACGCCCGCAAGTGACCATCAAACATTCCCCATTGATCCAATTGATCAGAATGATTTCATGTGCTTCAAAAGACGGGCGGACGGCGACATTATTCTCGACGGTCACAAAATAGTCGGAAGCGCACAGCGTCGAAAACGAAACGCATTGCTCCAACATGGAAGCATTCTGTTATTTGGCTCGGAATTTGCCTCCGAAATCCATGGACTTAATGAAATCGTTCCGACTTGGCCCGATTTAAGAAATTTGGCAGAAAAACTCGCCAAAGCTATCTTCGCTAGGCTAAAAGCTGATTATTCCGTCGGAGTGCCAAGCGACCAAGAACTTGACGCCTCAAGAGTCGCTTATTCGTCTCAATTTGACTCCAACGACTGGAATCTGAGGAGATAGGGTGGTAGTTTAGGGTGCCAAAGGGGCAGCCAATTGCCACCCCCACCCTGACGAGGCCAAATCGCACCATCGACGGTGCAATAAAGCCTCCCTAACCGCAAAGAAAGGGTATCCATTTGACTTCAAAATCGGTTAGAACATAATAGTTAAGTAGGGACAGGACCGATAAGGTAGGTAGGCGACACTTTGCATGTTGCCCATCAAAGCGGTATTGATGGCCCTGACATTTAGGAGCAAAAACGGGATGCAGGTAGTTTTAAAAGTTGTTGGGGGCAAGAACGATGGTCGAGAGATCAATATCGCTGTTCCTCGCTTTATCATAGGTCGCGGTGATACCGCCCACCTTCGCCCTTCAAGTGATCTTGTCAGTCGAGAGCACTGCGAGATTCTTGTCACTGAAGGCAAAGTCATGCTCAATGACTTGAAGAGCCGCAACGGAACTTTTGTTAACGGCAAAGAACTCTCGGAAACTCATGTTGCTAAATCAGGTGACTCGCTTCGTGTTGGACGCCTCCAATTTGAAGTTGTTATTGATCCCGTCAAAGCCAGCACGAAAAAGCCAAAAATTGAAAGTGTGATGGAAGCAGCCTCCCGAACTGCTTCGACAGCAAAGAAAAAGCTATCTCTCGAAGACAGTATCACCGACTGGCTGTCCGACGAAGAAGACGAAGCAAAGAGCAGTGCCTCGATCGCCTCGGCTGAAACAATTCAGCTTAACCTTGAAGAAACATCTGTTTTTGGTGGGCAAAGAAAAAATAACACGCCAGAGGATGAACAAGAAAAAGAATCAGACACCTCAGAGAAGAAGGGCGGAAAAAGCAAACTTCCCCCGATTCCAAAATTCAAGCACGAGAGCTCAACCACGGCCGCTGACGATGTTTTGAAGAAATTCTTTAATCGTCGATAATCAAACGGTTGGCCTGGTAGCCATTCAGTCCAACCGGAGCCCCAAAATTTCAAGCTCCGACCAACCGATGTTCGGTTGGTGCTCGTTCGACGACGTGATCTAATTTTGTCACCAGATTGGTTCGCCCTACGCCTTATTGATCTGCATTCAAGAAGCCGACGTGAAATCTGCGTCAAGCCATCGAACCTTGTCCGATCGGCGCCCGATTCAAACAGCCTTCAAAAATTGATTGCACCCATGATTTAAGCCGATTTTGCTAAACGCAAGATCGGCTTTTTTCGTTGTTCCGGGAATTATTTGGCAATGATGCAGTCTGCTCTACGAAAACATTGTAAAGACGCTTACGATATAAACTGTTAGTCAAGGCTTTCCCTTATCTCCAATAATTTCAAACTTTATTGGGGCTCAGCGGGTACTGTCTTTGTCAATGTGGGAGATGTATTTTGGCAGACGAACTTCCGATCCTCGTTAATCGCTGTTTAGCGGGAGATCAGCCTTCAATGGGCGAGTTAATTCAACGTTTTCGTGGCCGAGTCTACGGACTTTGTTACCGCATGCTTGGTCAACGCGAAGATGCTGAGGATGCGACCCAAGAGACCTTTGTCCGCGTTGTTCGTAACTTGCACCGTTGGGACCCAACCCGAGCATTTGAGCCTTGGTTATTGACCATCGCTGGAAATCGTTGCCGGACGCGTTTGGCTAAACGCATGCGAAGACCGGGCACGATAACTCTCGACTATCCAATAGAAGATCAATCCGTCCAAATCCGACGTGGCAAACTACTAGCCGAAGAAATGGAACATGTTCTCGGCACCATTCGTCAGGAATATCGCGATGCGTTTCTGTTGTTTCACAAGCAGGAAATGTGTTACAACGAAATCAGTGAATCATTGGACGTTCCCTTGGGAACCGTCAAAACATGGGTTCACCGTGCAAGGCGAGAACTAATCGTCAAGCTAAGGAAAAGGGGCGTACTGAGTGACTCAAAATCCTAAACTGCCAACATCTGCAAATCAGCTTAATTGCGAAACATTTGAAGATCGAATCCATCAAATCCTTGACGACCGCCTAATTCTGACGAGCGATGCACCGCTGATGGAACACGCGGCTTATTGCAAATCCTGCGAAGACAAGCTCATTGATTTTGATTCCGTTGACGACTCAATCAAACTTCTCAAAGACGACATCGAGCAAATTTTCAGCCAATTTGAAGAACCTCAACGCCAGCGATTGACGGATCGACCCATTGCTTTGCTTGCCTCTTTAGCAGCGGTCTTATTAGTCTGCATTGCTGCCGTTAAGGGATTCAACACTACCCCGAGCATCCAACCGACGACGAATTACTCAGTTTCGAAAACCGTTTTGAACAATTATCCTGCTGAGTCGAGTTTACCCGCTGCCGCCCCGCGCATGACACCGATTGCACAAACCGTGTGGCGAGTGACACCTGACACATCGCCGTTCAGTCGAAACTTTAATGTTGCCAACAACTTTCCACGAATCCCCCCAGCCTACTTTTGGCAGGACTTTTCGAGACAGTTTAAACCTGTTTTAAGCTATTCAAGTGAAATCCCTGGGATCCACACAATGAGAGCCTCCATTACACTGACTCTCGAATTACTGCGTCAGTCTCTATCCAATTCGGGCACCGGACCAGATCCAGATTTGGGCTTCACTCCCGACTTCGACTGGCGAGCAATCGCGTAGCTCAAACCTTCTAAGTCGCAACGAGCGCTCCCCTCACGCTGGACAAAATGCGAATCTACGCCTGCAGCCATTCGCAAAATTGCCCAACCCCGCGGCGTCGCCCGTTTGAATCGTTCTGAAATTATGAGCATCTCAAACTCAGGCCGATGTAATAATCTCACCCAAATGCTGGAATCTGCCAGCATGGATAGCAAGCACCACTGACATTGCGAGAACTTTAGCCTTTCTCTAACTTTTCGCAGATTCTTTGTCTCACATCACCGACAACGTTTGCGTCAAGTTGGAAAAAAGATGAACTGTAATCAATCAGTCAGAATATCAAAATTGAACTCGATGCTCGGACCAGTTCGCTTGCTAATGTCTTGGGGCCTGTGTGTCGTGCTGCTAATGCAAGTCGGCTGCAACATGGCGGCACAACAGAACAATTTGAATGGAAAGCAATTCTTCGAATTGGGACAGTACCCGACAGCAATCAACGAGTTCCAAAAAGCTCTTGCGAAGGACCCCAACAACGCGGACGCACTTTATAATCTTGGAGCGAGCCTTTATGCCCAAGGGAAGCAGGCAAATAACAAGCAGTTGCTTGACCAATCCGAACAGCTATATCGTCAGGCGATCGCAGCCAACGACCAACATGTTGACGCACATCGAGGTTTGGCGGGATTATTGATTGAAACCAATCGTGAAAAATATGCGTTTGATTTGATCAATCAGTGGCAAACTCGTTATCCAGCCAGCACTGACCCAATCGTTGAACTGGCGCGGCTTTATCAAGAGTATGGTGATAATCGTCGTGCGACGGACCTTTTGGCCGACGCATTGAAACTCAATCCCAATGATATTCGGACGCTCAAAGCCATGGGGCATGTCCGTGAAGTCCAAGGGCAAACTCTTTTAGCACTCGATAATTACGTGCGAGTTCTTCAGATCGACCGACAACAAAGCAGTGTGGCCCAACGTGTCGCCAGCCTACAGTCGCAAATGGCCAAACTCCCGGTCCCCAATGACCTAGGGGGAAACCAGGGCATCACTCCCAATCGCTACGGAGCCGTTGCTCCTTATCTGCAGCGATAACTTCACCTTCGCGATGCTCAGCTCTCTGCGAACCAATCAATCCCACGCCCAGTCAGCGGCCTCGCCAAATAACGGCAAATTCCTGACCACTTCAGCCCCTTCTTGTCCGGCATCCTACCGGTGAACTTTGCCACTTTTCAGCTTAACTCTTGCCCCCTAGAATTCGACTCCAAATCAGTGGCTCTTTGGATTGAGCCTTTATATTTATGGAAATCGAAATGACCGCCACCAGCGTTTCTCGTGTGTATAATTTTTCGGCTGGCCCAGCGACCTTGCCTCTACCGGTTCTTCAACAGATTCAGGACGAAATCATTTCGCTTCCTGGAGTCGGGGCAAGCGTTTTAGAAATCAGCCACCGCAGCAAAGACTTTGATGTCATTCTTGAGGACGCGCAAACTCGCATTGCCGACCTCCTTGGGATGCCAGAGACCCATGAGGTCTTATTTCTTCAGGGCGGAAGCGCATTGCAAAATGCGATGATGCCAATGAACTTCCTGACCGACAAGTCGCAAACAGCTGATTACATCGTCTCAGGTGCTTGGGGTAAAAAAAGTGCTGCCGAAGTCCATCGGTTTGGCAATCTCAACGTTGCTTGGGATGGAAAAGACTCGGGGTACAACTGCGCACCTCAACAGCAAGATTTGCAGCTGACTCCTGGCGCAGCTTACTGCCATATGACTTCCAATGAAACCATTCAAGGTGTTCAATTTAGTGAGCTTCCCGATGCGGGATCTCCGTTGGTTGTTGACAAATCCTCCGATATGTTTGCCGAGCCAATCGACGTTGCCAAATACGGGATGATTTATGCCTGCGCCCAGAAGAATTGTGGTGTCGCCGGCGTTACCGTCATTGTTATGGAAAAATCGTTGCTTGAGCGATGCAACGACCGCTTGCCAAGCTACCTCGACTACTCAAAGCACTCAAAGGGTGGTTCGCGATTCAACACACCTCCAACTTTCGCAATTTACGTGACGGGCTTGGTTTGCAAATGGCTACAAAACGAAATGGGCGGTTTGACTGGAATTGCGAAACATAATGAAGAAAAAGCCAAATTGCTCTATGACGTGATTGACCAAAGCAATGGCTTTTATGCGGGCCATGCAGAGAAGGATTCACGTTCGACCATGAACGTAGTTTTTAAAATGGCGGACTCGGCAACCGATGATCGGTTCTTAGAAGAAGCGACCCAAAACGGCATGACAACACTCAAGGGTCATCGCAGCCTCGGTGGTATTCGGGCTTCAATTTACAACGCGATGCCACTGGAAGGCGTCGAGGCACTGTCTAATTTCATGAAAGACTTTGCTTCAAAAAATGGGTAACCATTGACTCTTTGGCATTCTTCGCATCGAAAGCATCAACGTGCCGATGAAGCTTGATTAATTACTGATTTCGGGTGAAGGCTCGAGGTATTGGATTTAAAAATGTCAATTGCAACTCAACTCCCCCCCAAATCTAAAAAACCAGAGAGCGAAAAAATGTCACGAATCATTGTGCTTGACGATCTTGCCACCGAGGGGCTGGAAAAACTTGATGCCGCCCCAAGTATTGAATACGACATCAAAACTGGACTCAAAGGGGAGGAATTACGCGAAGCCCTGACACATTACGATGGAGCCGTCTGTCGAAGTGGAGTCAAGATCACAGCGGAATCACTCGCTGGCAACAAGACACTCAAAGCAATCGTCCGGGCTGGCGTTGGTACCGACAACATTGACAAACCGGCAGCCACCCGCTTGGGCATCGTTGTGATGAACACGCCTGCCGGTAACACAGTCAGCACCGCTGAGCACGCAATGGCTTTGCTGTTAGGCCTTTCCCGAAAAATCGGACCCGCATTTTCCAGCCTACAAGCCGGACGTTGGGATCGCAAAAAATTCAAAGGCTCGCAGGTGTTTGGAAAGACGCTCGGCGTCATCGGATTGGGTCGAATTGGTCAAGAAGTCAGCACCCGCGCTAAAGGCTTTGGCATGGAAGTCATCGGATTTGATCCATTTCTATCATCTGAAAGAGCCGAAGATCTTGGAATTACCAAATACAACAAGGTAGAAGATCTGCTACCCAAAGTTGATTACCTGACGGTTCACACTCCTTTGACGCCAGAAACAAAAGGGTTAATCGGTACAGCTGAAGTGAAAATGCTCAAGCAGGGTGCTCGATTGATCAATTGTGCCCGTGGTGGGATTTATGACAATGACGCTTTAGTGGAAGGCTTGGAATCGGGACATCTCGGCGGCGTCGCACTCGATGTTTATCCAGAAGAACCTTGTGTCGACAACCCTCTGTTTCAGATGGACAATGTTCTTTGCACACCACACCTGGGCGCTAGTACTGAAGAAGCTCAAATCGGTGTGGCCGTAGAAGCCGTCGAGCTTTTAGTCAACTTCTTGACGACCGGTGAAATCCGCTCAGCTGTCAACACGGTTTCCCTCGATCCAAAAACACTCACTGCCATGAAAAGCTACCTCGATGTCGCCCACCGACTAGGCGTGCTTTTAGGGCAATGGCATGGCGGCGGAATCAACTCCTGTGAGCTCGAATTCCAAGGAGAAATTTCTGAAAAGGATACGCGATTACTGGTTTCAGCTTTTTGTTCGGGATTGCTAGATCATTGCTCTGAAGACGCGAGCATCATTAATGCCGAAATGCTATGCCGTGAGCGCGGCATCGAAATCATTAGAAAATCGAGTGCTGAGCACGGAGTTTTCAGCAGCGTCATTTCAGCGACCGTCAAAGGAGAAGGACAGTCACGCCACGCTGCAGGAACGTTGTTCGGCAAGAACATGCCCCGTTTGGTAAAGCTCGATGAATACCGCACCGAAGCTTACATGGACGGAAATTTGCTGATCTTCAGCCATTCCGATGTGCCTGGAATTATCGGCTACGTTGGTAACGTCTTGTCCGAGGAGCAAGTTAACATCGCCCAAATGGCCGTCGGCAGAGCAGGGGACGCCGGCGGATCTGCAATCGGCGTTCTCAACCTTGATAGTGCTGTATCCGCCAAGGCCATTGACCGAGTAAGTGATAACGAAGCCATTGATTGTGTCCGACCGATTAACTTGCCAAGGATTGGCAAGCTCCCTGATTGGCTTAGTTAAGGTGCACAGCAAGAGGTGCACAGCAAGACAAAGAAGATTCCACGGCGAATCCCATTGATCCCTCCACGGCCAAGCTGAACGTTTTGAAGCTCTGGGGAGTGGTGCTTGGGGAGTCCTCAAAAAGATGCCTTCCTGTCTCCCCTGACGTTCAAGTCCGCCTAACCTGCATTGCAGGAACTGAAATAAGAATGCGTGGGGCCCGGAACACGTTTTTGTATTTTTTCGTCGGCGCTGATCGACTCATTGATTAATCTGGTGATACACGGAGGGTCAATCCCAGGATTGGGAATTCAGAACCGTGAGCACTATGCCAAATGAACCTGCTGATCGCCTTTGTCATTTTACTCTGCCTCGCTTGTAGCGAAATTTTCGTTGCAGAGGCGGCAACAGATCTGTGGATTCGGATTCTTTTAGTCGGGCTGATTTCAATTTCGGTTCCCGGACTCGCTCTCTTTCAAACGCTGGTCATTTCGAAGCGTCTACGTAACTCTCCAATGCTGAACAAGCAAAGAGAAGATTTACTTAAGCGTCTTTCGATCTGCCATAGCGCTGTTTGGCTGACCGCAAGTCTTGCCATCATCTGGGCCATTCGCTGGCAAGATGTAGTGAGGGGCAACTGGGAACTCAA
>JAQWLH010000107.1 GCA_029247405.1 Mariniblastus sp. | reverse complement strand
GCTGATCACGATGTTATTCATGATCACCTATGGCCTACTCAATCTCGCGACGTTTTACGAAGGGATTACCAAAAACCCTAGCTACCGTCCTAGATTTCGGTTCAGTCACTGGTCGACTTCATTCGTCGGCTTCGCAGGATGTTTGGGAGTTATGTTCTTGATCGATTGGCAATGGGCTACCATTTCGATCGCAGGAATGTCAATTTTGTATTACTACATCAGCCAAAAACAGGTCGAAAAACGATGGGGCGATATACAAAGTGGATTACTTTTTGAACGCACCCGCAAGAACCTTCTCAAACTTGAAAAGCAACTCCATCACCCCAAAAACTGGCGCCCCATCATTATTGCGCTCAGTGGAGCTTCTTGGGAACGTCCGCATTTAGGAGTCTATGGACATTGGTTCACCGCAGGTCATGGTGTTTTAACCCTTGGTTATGTGATTCAGGGCGATGTCGAAAACCGCCTGGAACGCCTTCTGAGCCAGGAACGTCTTCTCGAGAACTTCATTCAGGCCCAAGAACTGGAAGCCTTTCCTGCCGTTGTTGTCGCACCGACAATCCCCGCAGGAATGGAGTCGCTCGTTCAAACGCATGGACTTGGAGCCCTGCGTCCCAACACCGTCTTGATTGGTTGGCCAGCCTCTCAAGACAAAGCTGGCGGATTTGCTCAAATCCTCCGCAGCGTCACTTCACTTGAGCGCAGCATTGTTGCGATGCGATTTAGCGGCCGAGCAATCGAGGACGATTCCCGCCGTGTTCCTCGCGGTACCATCGACGTTTGGTGGCGGGGACATCAAAACGGCGAATTGATGTTGTTGCTCGCCCATCTATTGGCTCAAAACCCCTCCTGGCGTTCACGACCGATACGTTTGATGCGAACAATCGAAAATGAAGCTGGACGCACCGAAGTCCTTAAACACCTTGAGACGTTGATTGAAAAATCAAGGATTCGAGCCACCGCACATGTGGTCGTCACCGAAAATGCCAAAAAAGGAATTCAAACATCTTCTCGATCGGCTGCCATTGTCTTTATGGGGATGGCTGAGCCTGACGAAAATCGAGCAGGAGAATTTTACGACCGCATGTCAGATCTCGCTGGCGATCTATCGCGAGTTGTATTCGTCAAAAGCGCAGGGGGAATGTCGATCCACTCTTAGTCGATTAAATCAGAAGGCCAAACCAATTGACAACTTTTAGCCCAAGCCATGGAGAACCGTTCCGTTCCATGCGAACTGCGTCCCCAGCTAGTTCTGTCTTTGCCACCGGCAATTACTCGGCACAAATATTGCAATGCGGAATGTTTCTGATCGAGAATTCATTGAATGTCATCTCTCGAAGATCAAATCTTAAAATTCGCTGCTCAAGCGTTTTACCGAATCCAGCCAATAGCTTGATCGTCTCCATCGCTCCCATGCAAGCAACCGTACCGGAGGTCGCGCCAAACACTGGAAATTCGCGCTTCCAGAATTCTGGAATCTCCGGAGTCAAACAACGTAAACACGGTTGACCGCCACCCGAGAAAGTCGAAATCGTAGCCTCCGTGTCAAACATAGCGCAATTCACGTGCGGCTTTCGATGCCGAACACAGGCATCATTCATCGCAAAGCGCTCTTCGAACATTGGGGCGGCCCCCACGCAAACATCCGCTTGAGGCACCCATTTTTCCGCCAACTCGTCATCGAGATTTGCATCGAGACCGACGATTTCAAGCCGTGGATTCAGATCCTTGAGTCGCCGTTCAATGGTCTCAATTCGTGGCTTGCCGAGCCATTGGTGTGTCATCAACAACTGCCGATTAAGGTCAGAATGCTTGACGTTTCCAGCGTGAGCGATGATTAAGCGACCAACACCTGCCGCCGCCAACTCATACGCCACCACACTTCCCAATCCTCCACAACGGGAAATTAACACGGTACTATTTTTGAGCCGTCGCTGGCCTTCTTCTCCAAATCCAGGAGTCCACATTTGCCACTGGTAGGTCGCCTTCTCCTCATCAGAAAGTGAGTCGGCTGGCTTCCGGGGAAGATCATGATTCATAAATACTCAAATCAGAAAATCAAGAACGAAAATGTTACGCACCTCTAATTCTACCATCCAAGTTTCGAAACTGAATCGCCCCAAATTCCTTAGCTTTGGATTGGCAATACTCTTCACCGGCAATTAGGCGATTGTATCTCGTTGAAGCATTGAACGATCAACGATCGCGTCCACTCAGTTGAGCACCCCATTATTTGGGGAATCTCTCCAGCCCGGTTCACCGTATTGAACACGGCAGCAAGAAAAACAATTCAAAGTTCCGATTCATCCTTGTTAGCGTCGAGACGGATGACTCTGTCGGCCCACGATGCAATCTGCGGGTCATGCGACGCTACCAGAACTGCCCCCCCCTTCTCCTTATATTCCTGAAGCGTTTGGAACACAATCTGCGAATTAACCTCATCCAGATTTCCAGTCGGTTCATCGGCAATAATCAGCGATGGCTGGTGCGCGAGTGCCCGAGCGAGAGCCGCCCTCTGGCGTTGCCCATGACTTAACAACTCTGGCTTGTGGTGCATCCGATCATTCAGCCCCAGTTTCTCAAGCCACTCCGCTGCGATTTCCGATGTGACCCCTCGGGACAACCTAACGTTCTCCAAGAGACTGAGATAAGGAACCAATTCCAATGTTTGAAACAAGAACCCAAGGTGACAAGCTCGATGATTCGACCTCGCTATCGGAGACAACTCAAACAGGTCATGACCAGCAAGAACAACATTTCCAGACGTCGGCTTGAGCATCCCCCCTCCCGCTAACAACAATGTCGTTTTGCCAGAACCACTGGCACCACTGACTGCAACGAACTCAGATGGAGCGATCGAGAAATTAAAATCATCGAGGACTTTGATGGTTCCACGCGAGGTGGAATAGACCTGTGTCAGCTGTTTTACCTCAAGTATCGGAGTACGCACCAGCATTAGCTTTCCCTCCCAATTAGCTCGGCTGGATTTTTCATGGCCGCCAACATCGCCGGAAGCAACGCCGCAACCGCCCCCATCAAAATCGCAATCAAGCCGACCAGACCTGCCGCAGCCCAGTCAACCGAAAACTTCTTACCCGTCGAATCGAAAAGCTCAAGACTTTGCCAGTAGCATAGGGTTGCTCCCAGAGCGACACCGATCGTCGCCCCAAGGAGAGTCAGTAAAACCGAACGCAACAAGAACAAAACAGCGACTCGCGATTGTCCGAATCCGACTGATTGCAGAACACCAATTTCAGATTTTCTCTGAATCGAATTGAGGCTTGAAAGTCCCATGATTGAAATTGCCAGCACCGCCCATAGCATATTTTGTAATAGGCCAAGGTTCTCGCGACTGATGATGCGAAGCTTTGATCGCGCTTCCGCAATATCCTCGCGACGTAACAAGACGGCTTGATCAGTAATCCGTGCTAGTTCGGCCGCCAAGACAACATCAGACTTGAGTCCAGTCTGTTCGCATTGCTCCTGAGTGCACTCAATGGCTTCGATTCGACTGATTTGTTCTTCTGCGTTAAAAAGCGATTGAGCCGCGGCAAGTTCCATGAACGCAACCGCGTCTTGCCATGTGCCGTTGCATTTGTTGATTCGACTAACGACAAAAGACTGGCCTTGGATCGCGACACTGAACTCTCGGGTATCACGAGAGACGCCAAGTTTCTCGGCCAGCGCACTTCCTAACTGAACGGTGTCTTTCTTGATGGCTTTTTGCATCGGAGATTTTGGTCGCCCCGGAAGTGCAATTGAGGCGGAGATACCCACCACCCTTGCTTGGACTCTATTGTTGCCAAATTCGCAGACGGCTTGGCGCTCAAGCATCGGGATCAGGTGATTTAACGAGGCTTTGTACTCAACAATCTGCTCAACAATCACGCTGGGCATGGTTTCAACCGCGAAACCACCAGCGGTGTGATAGGCGAACTGATCAACTTCAATTGGTAAAATCACTACATTGGAACCGATGTCACGGGCATTTCGCCCCAGCTCTTTCTGAAAGCCAAAATTGTTGACAGAAAAATAAACCAACGAACCGGTCACGGCAGCAACCACAATCACATTTAATGCGCTGGATTTCCAACGATGGAGGATTTCGCGAACCGCTAATACGACGGGGCTCATGACGAAGCAATCAATTCTTGGCTTTGAAGATCAAAACGATTAGTGTAATTGCCATCAAGACAACCAACAAAGCCCAGGGGAAGGCCGACGGATTAGATTCCTGCTCCAAATCAACATTCTCGAGCGAAGCCGGAGGCACTTCTCTTGCAGTAGGAGCATTGGACGTTGGATCCTGCTCGGGAATGGGACCCAAGTCGTGAATAATCAGGCCTCCACCCAAGTCAACTTTATTCGCATCAAGAATTTGGTCGCTGTTTTTAGCCAGAATCTGCGCGACCTCCGCGACGACAAAAGCTGATAGCGGATCAAAACTCAGTCCACTCTCCGCTTTACGCTCAAGCTCTTGCGTCCAAACGTGGATTATTTGTTGTTGATAAAGCCAGTCTCGATTCAATTCACACTCGCAATCTTGGCCGCAAACACTTGCTCGACCCACCAATTTTTTGAGAGTAATTTGGTCACCTACCAAAAGATCTCCGAGCCTTCGGCCTTGACCGTAAATCACAGCGACAGCCGGCGAATTTCTCGATTCAACCCCGACTGAATTCACAAATCCAGACTCTCGAGGATCCTGTGCATCAACGACGACCAACGCTGGTCCCCGGTCAGTGGGTTTCTCAAGCGTCCACATCTGCTTGTTGATTCGATTGATCGCAGATTCAGCCGTTGCACGTGCCTTTGAATCTTTCGCTTCAATACCACATTCAAAAACTACCAACACGCAAAGTGAATCAACGGCTTGATTTAGCACCTCAGTTCGTTTGGGGGAGGATATCAGAAGCTGAATGTCGTTGTCAAAAGAATCCGTGCGTTGCATCGGCCGCGTCAGGCCATCTGGGCTTGTTAAAAACGAGCGTGGCTGACTTACAGATGTTTTGCCATCTTGAATAATTAAATTGTTGCTTTCGAGTGATAACGCCTCCGTCGAATCAGCCGATAACCAAACGTATCCTACATTTGAATCCCTGAGTCGTGTTCGCAGCTCTTCATTCCAAGATTCAAACTCGTTTGTCTCAACGTTCGCCGGTTTGATCAACTGGAGTTGCCACGGCTTTCCGTGAACATTGACGAACGCAACATCGCGTACACTGTATTTACAGCGGGAAAAATCACCGGGATCCACGGCAATTGTTTTTTTACTGACGAGGCATGCAACGATTGGAATCAACAACCAAACTCGCCACACCACTGGATGGAAAGAATTTCGATTCATTTTTCAGGCAGCTCTTCATCAAGACTTTGCGGCAAAAACCCTAACGATGTCTCCATCCATGTCCCGCAAGAACAACCACCTCCTCCTTCTGCCGAGAGCAACATCCCCTGAGCAGGGACCACACTAATCCAGCAATCCGTCCGAATCCGCTTGAATCGGTTGACTTTATCGTTTCGAACATCCCACCAAGTCGTCTCACCCAATCGTGAAAACAACCCGTTCGTGCAAAGTGTGTAACTGGAACAGCCATGCCCCCCGGGAAATCCTCGATGGATCGATTTACCATCCGCCAATTGCAAAACTTCGGGACGCAAATAGACCAAATCCCCTTGAATTGCAGGTCGAGAAATATGCTTCCCGTGGTGGTTGGATTCCCAAACGACCGATTGATTCCACTTGGGTTTACCGCTGGCTGGCTCAAATGCATAGACCGAAAACTTTTTCAATGACGCTTCGGAAGCCACCATCACCAAGGCTCGGTGTTCAGGCTCCCCTCCCCCGGCAAGGTAGAGACTTGAAACATGACCAGAAAATTCAGGCAGAGACTGTCGCCAGACTTCATTTCCATTGGTGACATCTAAACAGACCAGCTCATAAGATTGACCACGGTCCACCGAAACCCGACGAGCTGATCCATCCAAGTGTGAAACCGTTTTATCTTCGACGAAGACGATCTTGCCGTCCATAATCGTAATCGTAGGATGAAGCACCAAACCATCATATTTCCAGTGCAACTCCCCCGAGCCAGGGTCCATTGAAAACAAACGTTCCCCCGCAACGACATGAGTGTCGTCACCCCCCGTCGAATCAAACCACTGTGTTTTACCCCACCATTTTTTGTAGATCGCGTTGGCATCAACAACCGTGCCAATTAACTGATTTTCATGCCTCGCAATGAAGCCCCAACTTTTGAGCTTGGCCTGGCCGTGATCAACGGGCACATCAAATCTCTTTTTAATTTCACCGTCGCGTCCATTAACGAACCAAGCTTGACTTTCAGCGGCAACGAAGACTCCGTTTGAATCAGCACACCAATTGGAACAATCGTGTGGCACATTCCATCGCATTACCGTCGGTGACTCAACACTCCACAAAACGACACCGCTATAGCTATCTAATGCAATCATTCGCTGTTGGCCCTGGAGGAACAATCGCCCGCCGGCAGCCAACGGGGATGGTTTGCGGTTCTGACGATCCGTTTGATACCGAGGGCCGGGCCGACCGATCCATTGGGTCGTTAAATCCTTTCGGTCAGAAGCGTTCGAAAGCGATTCACCACCGAATGCGCTGTTGTCGGCATTCCCATACATGTGACTCCAAGTTCCCGAGCCCTCAACAGATTTCCGTTTCCACAAAACTGATTTTCCATCTGAGAGGATACCGCCCTGTGGTCGCACCAGCCGTCTTTCCTGCGGAGTTTCGTCACCGATCACAACTGTTGCACAGGCAGCCGGCACTGACCGGAGTGAACCTGAAAAAACATTGAGCCGCTGGCTATAGGTCAAGCCGGGTGTCGACGCCCACTTTTGGCGAAGCTGATCAGCCTCGGCTTGATCTTCTTCAAGTAAAACCACATTAAATTGTGTCTTGGCCGCCAAGCGAGTTGCAAGCTTTGCTCGGGCAGCACCTACGACAAACACCAAGCCTCGTGGATTCGTGCTCAATTGGGTTAATTCGGAAAACTCATCCGCCAACTGAACCGGCTTTTGAAATTTAGACGCCGTCCAGTCAAAATGCGTATCGATGGAAAATGACTTCGATATTTTTGCATCCTCGGAGTTGCGATCACGAATCTGAAATTGCAATTCACGCTTATGTGGCAACTCCCCGATGGCCAATTGATGCTCAAACTTTGTGGGCAAATCAATTTCGATACGAACACTTTTTTCGCCAACAACATCGATCACAGTTGAAACCCGATCAACCGTTCCGTAGGAAATATTTACGACCCCCGGACGAACGAATCGAGCGAACGGTCCCCAGGCTAAAAATTCGTCGGGGATATTGGGAGCCACCTTGTCGATCTTGAATTCGGGAGCTGAGGCCTGAAAATCCCTGGCTACTTCAGTCGCCGTCAGAGCGTTTGAATAAATTCGAATTTCGTGCAATGCCCCCTTTAGCGGAAACGACTCGTTCGTGTCTCGATAAGCGCCAATGGTACCAAAACACTTATCAGAAATGCTGATCTTGCCTTTTTCACTTGTCCCTGAAACAGCCAAAGCCCCATCAACATACAACCTCATTTCTTGTCCGTTGTAGGTCCCCACCACGTGATGCCACGTTCCGGGCTCAAATGATTGATTCGAATCCATGTAGGTCAAGCCATTTCCACCGCCAGCGACCGCCCAACAAAAACGGTTTGAACGGTAACCCAGCAGAACCCCATGTTCGACCACTCCATCATCCTGAATGAATCCAGCGATGCCCCCCCACTGCTGCGCTTCATCAACACGCACCCAAGTCGCGATCGTAATGGTCTCTCGGGGCAGCCGATCGGTGACCTCCTCGGACATTGGAAACATTCCGCCCCCAATTTCGATTGCCTCTCTTTTGTTCGCTTCGCCAATCCGAATCGCCTTACCAACACCAACCATTTTCAGGGGAATTCCTGACGCTTGATCCTTGACCAAAATTGAATTCAGTGAAGCTGATTCAACCGGAGCCCCACCGAGGTTGGTCATCGCTGAACGGTGAAAAACCCATCGATGAATCAAATTTTTATCGCGTACTCGGGTAACATTCTGAGAAATCCACGCATTCGATTTCTCCGTTGTGGCATTCGCTTTTGCGGGAACTTGATTGCTCCCGAGCGAGTAAACATGAATTGCGCCTCGGTCGGTCGAAGCGATCAGATGTCCCTCGGCAAAGGCAAGTCCGAAAGTACGTCCATCCGTTTTAGCCGACCAAACAGGCATGCCATCTTTTGCCCGGACGGCGGTGACATGATCGCGGCCGCCGACAAACAGAGTACCACCAACCATGATTAACTCGAGCGGCTCGTCAACCACTCGCACCCAACGAAGCTCATTTGTTTGACGATCTGCTGCAAACAATTTTTGTCCGTCGATCACAAAGAAATCGTTTCCGGAAACTACAATTGCTTTCCCACGCGGAAACGAAGCGACCCGCTCTTTACCTTTGAACACCCCAACTTGCCCCGCACGAGCAGGGCGTCCCCCCTCAGCTCTTACAACGTCTCCCGCCTCAGTCAAGACGATCGCCACCCCGCCACCTCCGGGCAGGCTGCCCAAGTCTTTACCCGTTTGACGATCAAACAAACGAGGAGCAACTCGCCCTTGTGGAACAATCAAACGATTTTCTGCGATCAACAAATTGCCTTCGAGCGTCGCCTCTTCATGTCGAGTTACGAAAGTCTTGCTTTCATCGGTAACCCTTCCAGATTCAAGATCGATTGCGCAAATGTAGGATTCTCTCCATGGCAAAAACGATGCTCCGAAATACGCGATGCTATCCCGTACGGTGATTCCGGTTCGAATTGGGAAGTAGCTGATCAGCCGATCATTATTAATGACCTTGCGTGATTCAGCGCCGACAAATTCAGCAGGGCTAAACTTCCAATTGAGTTTCCCGGTCGTTTTGTTCAAGCAGTAGACATTACCATCATCACAACCAAACAGCAGTTGGTTATCAACCAGAGTGGGAGCCAGTCGGATGGGGCCACCCGCGACAAACTTCCAAGCCTCCGATCCATTCTTCATGGACAGCGCGAACAGCGTGTCCTGAGCTGAAGAGCCGAAATAAACCTTCTCTCCATCACTCACTGGATGAAAGCAAGCGTCGTATTGCCGCATGGCGGGCAGATCGCGAATTTGGCTAAAGGCATCCCATCGCGCCGGTCCGTCCCAAGCGGGGTCGGGCGGAACCTCTGAATTCCAGGTCCAGCTTTCGGCCAAACTTTCTGGTGAGAGGTTTACCGGTGAAACCCCCGTCCTCGCACTGTTTCCTCGAAAGGTTGACCACTGTTGACTGAAGCCCATCACAGGCATCATCAACACAAGAACGCAAATCATTGTTCGCTTCATATCAACATCGCTGGTGAGTGGTTATGAAATCCCATTAATAATATACACCAGTGAGACTCGCCAAATGCGAAAGTAATTCGTTGAATAAGAACGATTCAAAATCGCAATTCACTCATTGGTGGTGACCGAACTTAAACTAATCAATTAACGCGCTGAAAAATCAATTCCTCTTCAGTGAAATCCCGATCAAAGCTCCCTATTACATTCCACCCTTGCGCGCTTAAAGCGTTGAGTAAGTTGACAAAGGTCGGTTTATCACGCTTGCCGAGAAATCGAATCAGACCGTTGAGAGTCCGCGCCCTCGGGACCTCATTTCCACCAACATCCCAAGTGTATTGATCTCCTTTAATCGTCAATTGGGCGTAGCAAATCTCAGCCGCTCGAACCTGCTGTTGGGGGGTGGCAAAACCTGGCTTTGCATACGTGTATAAACAAAGCCCCAAAGCAAACACCAACACTAACGCCCAAGTTGACTTATTTTTCATATTTAATTCTCACTAAATTATTGGAAGTTCGCTTGGCGACATGACTCGACTGAAATCACTCGCCTCCAGAATTTTATTAAATATTCAACCCAAGTCCAATTCGATCAGTTCATAAAAGAACCCCAACTGCCAGGTTTGGACAATTGGGGTAATGAATCACGTTTGATTAATGAAAGGATTTGATGTTTGATGAAAGGCAATATTAGAGAATCTGTAGTAAATCAATGTCGAAAATCAGAACCGTGTTCTGAAAGTTACCTTGGCTGTTGCCGCCGGAACCGTAAGCCCATTGAGATGGGATCAAAAGAGTGATGCTGCCACCGGTTTTGATCAACGGAAGCCCTTCTTGCCACCCTCGAATAACTTGGGAAAGCGGGAAGGTAGCACTCGTCTGCGAATCAAAGACCTCGCCTTTCACGATTTTGTTGGCCGAGTTGAGTTCCAGTAAATTCCCCGTGTAATTGGTTCGGATATTGTCATTGATTGTCGGACGGAGCCCCGAGCCCTCAGAATTGATGATGTAGTACATGGGACCGACCTGTTCAACTCCGACGAGTCCGCTGTCGGCGATGTATTTCTGTAACAACGTATCATCAATCAGGGCCTGATCGGTTTCAATAGATACATTAGCGACCGCGCTTGTCGTCTGTTGACCAACCGGAAGTCCCAAATCCGTTACAGAAATTGTCACCTCTCGATCTGCAACCGTCACCACCTCAGACGCGTTGTAATAGCTCAGTGTTCTCAGGACCTGTTCATATTCCGCCAGAGTCGCCGAGCCAGTCAGATTGAGCTGCCGTGTCGCAGGTTCGTATCCGAGATTCAAGATTTTGGGATTACCGCTTGAATCAACGGGGATCGCTGAATCAACGATCCCAATAATTTCGTTGATTCCATCAGGCGCTGCCCCCAATTCAACGGACGCCGATGTCAGTCTTCCCTGACCGGGATGCTCCATTTTAATGTCTGGAGAGATCGGTTGTGCTCCGACATTAGGAATAAATGTGACGTTTGTGTCGACGCCTTCCTCCGAGCCATTAAGGTCGATGGAAAATGCCTCAGGCGCTATCTTGAACAACTGCACGTTGTCAATCAGCGGACCAGAGCCATCCCCTAAAGTCCCCCCCGGCTCAAGGAAAGTGAGCCGCATTTCATCGGCATCAGCAGTGACCACCAACCCGTAGCTCAGCCAATCCTGACTTGCTTTGATAGTACCGGCCCAATCTGAATCACTTCCCGCAACCGACCTCGGCAAATTCCATTGAACTCGAAGCTCGTCACTGCTTGCGACTGGGTCGCCGTCGGTCTGGACATCAAATGTTAGATAGTAAGTTTGCCCAGCTTCTGTCGGCAAATCCGAGTAGACCATATCGCGAGTCAACTCGGTCGCATCCAGATTCAAATACTGGGTACCCTCGGTGGCAACAGCGCCACTGCCAGATTCCTGAATCTTTAACCAACGATCAGAGACTTCGGAACCCATGGCTCCCCAGTTCTCAACCTCGTAAGGTCGGAAGAAAACTTCTTGATCTTCTGAGGTAAGTTCAAAACTTCCGTTGCCAATGGCAATGTTACTGACTTCGACGACACGCACATTGTCTAATAGACCGCCGATCCCATCACCACCGTTGACGATGCCGTCTTCCAATTCACAAAACAGCAAGCGAGTCAAATCGAGATCGCCACCCTTGACCGAGAAAGCACCGGTCTGCCACATATCAGTTCCAGAGTAGGTCTCGACCAAAGCATCGTTCCACCACACCTGAAAATGGTATGTGTCCTCGGTAGCGTTGACCGTCGGGGCAGTGGGGTGATTCCTGAAATCGAATGCCACGACGTAGTCACGTCCAGACTCTGTATCGACGTCCTGAAAGATTCGATCAAAATGCTGAGTTTGGGAATCAATATCCAAGACTCTTCCATAATTGGAATCTGGCGAGGTATTTTCGTCGTACTCGAAAATATTAAGTTCCTGACCGTTAGCCGAATCGACTGCAGTCCACCCGGCCACGTCAGAATCGGCGTAAAAATTATCAACGCCCAAGACCACGTCCTCGAAATCGCCATTCACGATTAAGTTGGATCCCACCGGAATTTGACCCGCTACTTGGTGGGCCCCCAAGATATCGCCCGCCAAAAGTTGACGTGGTTCAAGGAGATGAAATGAGAGATTGGAGGTTTTACGACGCCGGTTTCTTCTTTTCATAACTGACCTGAACGGTGGGTTAAATAGTTAATTTTGGAGCATTGGCAGGGAAAAAGTGTCGGCAGGATTTATGTGTAAACACTAACACCCCACTTAGATGCGAATGCCCCGAGTGACGTTCCACTCAATGGCCTCAATCTTCTCTGCACGACGCTTATTTTTAAGATAGTAGGGCTTTAACGCACTAGATAGCAAGTGTCCTAACGTGCAGCCAAACTTAATGCTATCTCATAAGTGACTTTAACGATTGAATAATTATTACAGGATGATGTTCTTCTACATCATCCTGAAAAACAATTAAAACCACCTTTTTTGACCATTCTGGAACGACGCAACTCG
>JAQWLH010000070.1 GCA_029247405.1 Mariniblastus sp. | reverse complement strand
GTTGAACGTCGATTCTCTTCGTCGTTATCAGTGCATTGCGACATTAACTTGCCGTTGATATAGAGCTCAAATTTGTTGCCGTTGGCGACGATTCGATAACGATTCCAAGCAGGGTACGCCCTAATTCCATCGGCCAATTGGTCTGCTTGGGCAATGGCGGTGATGGTTCGCGTAGCCACGAGCTTGGGTTTCTTTTTTGATTTGCTCATCGTGGCACCCGTAATCACGGTGCGCTCGCCTCGTTTCGCGAGCACCGAGCGAAACTTTTCGCCATATAAAGTTCCTGACCACTGATTAGCCGCGTCAAAATCAGCTTGATAGCCGCCCAGTCGCCAACGATCGGCACCGTCAGGAAGTGGAAAGGAACGGAACTGAACGCCACTATTGTGGCCTTCAATGCGAAAATCAAATGTCAGCTCAAAATCGCTGGTTTCACCTCCACGCCAGATACAGAATGTATTGCCACGAGTGGGTTTTTCTGCAGTGGTTCGGCCGGTAATCGCACCTTCTTCAACACTCCAAAATCGTGGATCCGCATCCCACCCATGCAGTGTTTCGCCATCGAAGAGCGATTGGGTTTTTTGAATCAAATCCTGCGCGGAAGCTGGAGACTGCAACAACCCAAGAAGCACAAAAACAACAACAGCAATAACATTTCCACGCATCAAAGACACCTTCGATTTTTCAATGGTCAGGGAAACTCAAATCCTTTATCAGAGGTCCATTGTAAGAGTTCCAACGCAATGACAGAGCGCAATCCGCCCGTCATCAAGAATTATTTGGGAATTGGCAGCCGGCCTCATTCACCAACGGATCTGGCAACCGCATAAATCAAGCTCTCATCCACAGTCGATTTTGCAGTCCATTCCAGCCAAATCAACCTGCCATTGATATCGCGATAACGATTTCGAAATCTTACGACTGGCTTGCCGTTAAACAATTGCCCCATCACGTCATTGGTTTCTTGCTGATCCTCAGCCACCACAAAATCAAGAAAGGGGCGAGCCAGCAATTCTTCATCGGTGTAACCGAGTAACCGTGAAAAATTCTTGTTGATGCGACGGAAATATCCATCAAACCCAGCGATACAAAACAAGTCCAGAGACAACTCAAAAAAGTTGGTAAGATCTTCGGCCGCTCGTTCCAGAGTTGAAACAGATTGACGCGTGATTTCATTGGACAGCGAGGAGGCGTCGAGGGGGCGATCAGCAGGGTTAAGCTGTAAACACTTCTTCGCGAGTCGCACCAAAGCCCGGTTGCCCTCACACCGATCCAAAGCGTCAAAGGCAGGACCAAGATTTGCTTTGCGGGCATTATCCAAACAGGCTAAAAGACTCTTACCTTCGTAAGGGGGACTCCCCGTAAGGATTTCGCAGAGAATTCCACCGAGGCAAAAAACATCCGTTCGGCGATCAACAATGCCTCCGCATGCCTGCTCTGGAGCCATGTAGCTTAGTGTTCCGTGAACCGCGTTGCCTGTCTGACCGTCAGCGGATTCACCGCCTGAACTCTCATCTCCACCATCGGGGTCGATAAATTCACGTTCAGTACTCGTCCTGTCACCCGCAAACCGGGCCAGCCCCCAATCCATGATATGCACTTCGCCAAATGCTCCCACCATGATGTTGGCAGGCTTGAGATCCAAGTGCAGAATGCACTGCGAGTGCGTGTATGCCATGGCATGACACACCTTCGCAAAAATATCAATGACTCGCCCCAAATAATTAGGGTCGCTTGCAAGCTTCTTTAAATGGACTGCCAATGTGTCGCCAAGCACCAACTTCATCGTGTGAAATGGTCGGCCGCACTCGGTAAAGCCACACTCGTATACATGGGCAATCCCGGGATGCTGAAGTGAACCCATGACGAGTGCTTCATTCGTAAATCTTGCAGCAACTGTCTGAAGATCAACTAGCTCACCGTGGAGAACTTTTGCTGCGACTTCGCGATTAAGCGTCAAGTCGCGGGCACGATAAACAACACCAGCACCTCCTCGACCAATCTCTTCCAAAATGGAATAGCGACATTTCGCCTGCAGAAAACTCGGAGGAACTTGGTCGCCAACGAAAAATTTCGACGAATCGGGCGTTGAATCAAATTCAAATCCTAATACCGTTGAATCCATTGGCGACTCAGCAAAGGCGGGAAACTAAACAATGCATCACCTAAGCGATCGTAACCGCTTGGTAATCAAATTTCAACGAACGGGCAATTTTACACTCTCTGGCTTTCGCGGCACGCGAGTTGCCTGCGAATTCTACACCAAACTCATCCACGATCATTGCCAGCGGACACCGAAGCCCAAGCCGTTACGCCCCAGCTCTGACCACTAAATGGTATCTCATAATCGAACGTTCTAGACGATTTGCCGACTTACCCGTGTTTTTAAAACTTAATGCTCAGCCATCCAAAGCCAATGATTGAACTCCAGAAGCGACTAAGACCACCCACTCCTCTTTTTTGTCGTCGATTAAGCCGCCAAAGTTAATGATAATCACTCAACTAAATGTCCAAAACAAAAAATGAATTCTGCTGGACACTACACTCAAGCATTAAAGAAATTGGCAATTTTTTGTATCTTCATTTCACCCAAAGCTTTCCCTCACCTAGCCCAACGACGGATGGTGATTCGCCTTGGTTGTGAATTTTTTCCAAGTCAGCGTTTAACCTTAGACAAGAACTTGAACGGCACCTCAAAGTCTCCAACGCTTAGTTAACCTGATTACAAACAATGACCGAATTGATCGCCGCTAAACGGCCTAGGATGCTTCTGTTTTCAGGTGAATTTCGGCAAATATTTTCCGGCAGATCAATTGCACGCTATGGAGGCATGGGTGAGAAAACAAAGAAACAGACCTTACCCAAAAGGCGCGACTCGAAAACGGAAGTGTCAAACTGAATCACCCAATCTCATGAAGAAGTACTTCTTGAAACTGCGAACGATTTCCATTTCCCTCCCCGCTTCACACTTTTTGGTTCGAAAAGTTCGTCCCTGCTTCACGCCCGCATTTTTTTCCAGGGTTCGTATCGGTCGAATTTGGCACCCTCAATTTCGCTGGCGGGAACCGAGTTCTGCTAGCGGATTTTGGCAACAACTTCGTTTGCGGGATCCCACCGCTTCGACTCGCAAGATGCAAATACCATGTCAGCCGGGGTTTCGCAGTCATCGCACTCCCGTTGAGTTGTTCAGCACCGCCCATCGCCTAGATTCCGGTTAGGAACTCTATGGAATCAATTCCGTCAATTTGTACTGAAATAATCTATCGTTCAGAATTTGACGATCCTGTCATTGGCGCACCGATTTTGGACCAATCACACGCAATCGCGCCGACGCGTCCCGCAAAACAACTGAGGCAATAGCCATGGCACGAATTTCACAACTTACTTTCCTTTTGCTTACATCTTTATTGACTGTTTCCACAGCCAATGCACAGGTGGCTGAATCGACCAACGGCTCCGCTACGCCGCAAGGCGGGGTGACAACGACGTTATCCGATTGTGGCCAACAGGGGGCTTTCTTTGAGCGGCAAAATTCCTGCAACAAGCTTAACCTTGCTGGTCGCCTTGGCAGGTCCGACTGCGGTGGTTGCCAGTCAACTGATTGCAACTCTTGTGATAGTGCAGGCGTAGGCAGTCGTCTGAAAGAAATGATCCCCATGTTAGGTGGAAATGATGGCTGTGGTTGCCGATACTTCAGTGTATTCGGTGGCTGGTCTGATCTAAGCGACATAAGCAGCGGCAGCGGTATCGCGACGAAACCCCTTAGTGCTTTCAACGATGGCTTCCTTCTTGGCGTTGCTCGAGGTCGTTACATCAACGCAAACACTCGATTCGAAATCGAGAACTCATGGCGAAACCAATCTGGCAGTGCGCTAGGTTTAACGGGAACTTTCAACGCTTACTCTACGATGCTGAACACAGTCCGCGAATTTGGCAATGGCCGAATTCGACCGTACGCTGGTGTTGGCCTGGGCCTTACAGTTCAAGATGGTGATTTCGTTGATGGCCCGCTTACGGTTCGGTTCGATGATTGGCGGTTAGCCTATCAGGGAATCATCGGTCTTAACGTTGCTCAAACTAAAAACGCTGAACTTTATTGCGAATACCGGTATCTTGGAAATACTGATTCGGGTGCGGAATTTGACGGCGTCCGAGTCGAAGAATTTTCGTACCTGAGCGAAAGCGTCGTACTTGGTCTCCGCTTCAAACGATAACGCTGCTGCCTTTACGAGCTGGTTGCTACTTTTGACTGGCCCGATTTTGATTATCTCAATGACCGTTTGCCAAGAACTGCAAGCGGTCATTTTTTTATAAAAGCGTTGATCGCTTAATCAGGCCGCCTCTTCTGTGCCCTTGTTTTCACTGCTCCATCATCGAGTCCAATTGCATTTAGAAGCCGCTTTTGTGCAACCCCTAACGCATATTTCAAAACCGCATCTCCAGACATCTTCGACCAATGTAGCAGCGTCGCGCAGTCTATTCAGGCGTAAAATCCAAGCTAAAAGTCATTTCAGAGCTAACCCAATCTTCGAACGGGGGCCCTCGCCTCTGCCGAGGAACTCGACTGACACTTAAGGTTGAGATTGCTGGCGGTCATCACGACCAAAGCACGCGACCTCATGGTTCACCTAGAAATTCGGTTTAGGACTCCCCCAGCCGCTGATAGCAGTCTGCCAGCGAACATGCGTTTCGATGCCAAGAGCACAACCAAGCCTAAACTTTGCGAGCGAGACGCATCCCATCACAACCTCGGTAGGTCAAAAGCAGTGCATCATCCGCTGCTCCCGCTTGAAACACCGCCTCGATGAGCCGTTGTTCGCCGGGCCAGGGAAAGGCAAAAAACAAATCGAAATCGTGAAAGCTGCATCCAATCAAATCGTACACTTCCCCCTCAGTTCCTCGTCGAGTCACGTCATTGGTTAAATTCAACAACCTGGAGATTTCACTAGGGATAAAATTGCCTTGGTAAAACCGGGCTGGCAAATCGAGGTCTTCCGCCAAGCCAATGGCTTGCTTAACGAGAACCGACTCAATTTCAATTCCAATGGAGTCAATTCCTCGCACCGATGCCAAAAGTGTACCCACCCCAAAGCCACTGCCTAGTTCACAAAAACGGTAGCCAGCCAATCCATAATTTTGCTCGAGCCAAGTAAGCGACTGATCCAAGAGGTGAAAGTCGCAAGGTATAAACTTTTCAATCACCGAATCGTCAGCCAACATAAAGGCCTCGATTCGGTCGTATGCCAAGTCAATCAAGTGTTTGCTCACCGGCAAGTGCGGAAGCAATTTGATTGCCTCCGGAATATCGATCGACTGCAATGTCATGGTTGAAGAAACAGGGTTTCAATTAAGTAGGCGACGGATCAATAGCTAATTGCCGGGGCTCAGTTGGCACGAATGCGAAGGCCATCGTCACTCAAGACAAAGATCTTCTGCTCGTTAAGTTCCACAACTTGATGGACTTGCGCAAGTGTTATTGCCTTGCCGTTCGCATTGGCTTTTTCGACAAGGGATTCGACATTCGCCCAGCGTTCAGAATCCAACGTCAGCCCAATCTTTTCGGGATGATGCCGTAAAATGAAGCTTAAATATTTACTTATCTTGGTAAGGCGTCTATTCATGTTACTAGTATAACCGATCTCAATTTCTTGGGGTGCCCCGCATCTCTGGTTCGAGTTGCCGACAAGGGCGGCAATTTGTTTAACTTGAATTGCTTCTTGGCGCTCAAACATTTTGCTCAATCGTCATTGGGAAATCAGATAAACCCCGTCGTTCAATCCGCCCAAAAACATCTGGACAGGGCGATCACACAGTTTCCCCCCTCTTATCACCAGCTTTAATCGTCCATGAGATAAGCTTATCTCGCAACAAAATCATCTCAACAACAGTTCACCCTCAATCGCAAAAAACAAATTCGCTGCTCTGATCAATGATCCTGCCGTCAACTGCTCGACACCAAAAACTTCGGTCGATACCCCAAACTTTGTTTTAGCTCGCTCAAGCGCAAGATCAAAGTCACCATCCCCCGATGCCAACACGATGACATCAGCCGTCTCTGCGTTCTCAATTAGATCGAGAGTGATCCCTACATCCCAGTCCCCCTTCGAACTGCCGTCGCTACGTTGAATGTAAGGCTTCAGTTTTACCTCGAATCCAATATTACGAAGTATTTGTTGAAACGCTTTTTGCTTCGTGTCGTTACGTTCTATTGCGTATGCGAACGCTCCGATTACTTCGCGGTCAGCGGTCACTCGCGACCAAAATGCCCGATAGTCAAATTGTTTTCCAAAAGCCTGCCTGGTCGTGTAGTAAACATTTTGAACGTCGACGAAAATCGCGACTTTTTTCATTGGTGCGCCATTGATAGAAGAACGAGAAGCCTGAAACTGGACGGTCGATCACCATCACTCCGGCAACTTGATGAACTTATCCGCCATCTCAAAGGTAGGCAATGAGCGGAAGTTGCAAACGGTTGATAGGTTCCAAAATATTATTTTCAATTCAACAACGCAACAAAGCCTAAAGACTTGGAGCAGTCTACCGATCAACCAGTCGTCCGAATCTCGCCCCTTATCCGTGCCGGAACCGGTCGATTGGACCCGACGGTTCAATTACAAATAGCCGCCAATCTCAAGGCATATTGTCGCGAACCCCTAATGTGGGACTTGTCTTCGCTCCATAAATTCAATGATCCTGAAAACCTGAAGCTATATTGAGGATCCACCACACCCGATCTTGCCTTAGAAACCTGCCGTCCCGCTTTGCCCTCCGAAAGATGAACGGATCGTCCGCCATCCTCAAACATTTTATCTTCGTAAGACAGCGCCTTGCTCGAGAACAACATTGCAAACTAAATTGGAAAGGGGATAAGATTCGTCAGGCGATCCGCGCAAACCAGTATTGAGCCAGAGAGGGAGCAAATGCGAAAACGCTTACTCGTCGCGTTGTCCATGTCTTGTTTTTTCGCCAATTGCGATTTTAATTTTGCCAATGCGCGCGATCATGAGACGGTCGTATCGCAGGAGAGAATACGTCGTGATTATTCGATTTCAACGGTTGACCTAAACAACCAGACCGATTTACATATTGTCGTTGCCAAGGATCTCGACCGGACCAATCAATATCTTGGCCATCCAACCACGGTGCTTTTAGATGATGGTCAGACGATTATCGCAGCGTTTCCAACGGGGCATGGTCGAGGTAAATTGCGGTTTTGCCGCAGCAATAATGGAGGGAAAGCATGGCAAACCATGAAAGCTCCGGACATTGATCTGCACGAAGTTCCAACCCTTTTTAAAACGGAAACCCCGGACGGCAGATCGCGAATCGTGCTGACGACCTGTGTTCCAAAAACTGGCGATTTTCGTTGGATGGTTTCTGACGATGGTGGAGGTTCGTGGAGTAAACTTCAATCAGAAGACCTAGGTCTCAAGCGAGGCATCATTGTAGCTTTGTCATCCATGTGGCAACTAAGAGACTCCGAAAACCGTCCTATCAATCAATGGCGTGGAGTCTTTCATGACTTTGCCTTTGATAATTTTACGATTGACCTGAGTTTCGCAAAAGATCCAAATGCATACGGCGGATGGAATACTGTTTGGTCCAAGGCCAAAAAGATCACATTTGCATCGGCCAATGGTCTCGAGAACTCAAAAAATGCGCAACTTTGCGAGGCTGGATTTGTTCGAAGCCCCGAGGGAAATGAGATCGCGTTATTGTTCCGCCCTCAAGCCAAAAAAACAAACGCGATGATTAGTTTTTCGTCAAACGAAGGCGAAACATGGGACGACCCAAAAGAACTACCAGGAAGCTTGACAGGCGAAAGACACGTCGCTCGCTATGGTCCGGATGGTTGGCTATTGGTTTGTTTTCGCGACTATAGCCCCTTAAATAAAAACAACCCCCACCACGCCGACTGGGTTGGTTGGGTAGGTCGGTGGCAAGACTTGAAACGCGGAAGTGAGGGGCAATATAGAATTCGGTTGAAAGACAATTATGGTAATTCCACCAACAACAATGTTGGCGACTGTGGCTATACGGCAATCGAACTAATTGAAGATGTCTTTGTTTGCACGAGTTACGGACATTGGGAATTAGCTAGTGGCCAACAGGCACCCAACGGTAAGGGGAGACCGCCATTCGTGATTGCTACCCGTTTCAAACTGGCAGACCTCGATCGTCTTTTAAAACAAAGTAAGACTCAGAACGAGTAAATTGTCATCGCATCATTCAAATCAAAAACCTGCCAAAAATGATATGACATCGTTTTACTGATTCGGTTACGTCACACGACAACCTGAGAATTCAGGGCGTGGGCGTCGATGCAACTGGCTCAGGTGATGGAAACTCGCTGGTTTCGTTATTCGCCTGACGCCGAAAATTGGAGGTTTAGGCCTAGCTAAAAAGCGAGCCCAACGATCACCGTATGAGTTTTTCGTAGCTGTGCTAAGCGATACGCTTGCGTCGAGTCGAAATTCCAAACATCAACAGGGCAAGCAAACCACAGGAACCTGGCTCAGGAACGGCTGACACGACCGAGAGTGTACCGTCCACCAACAGGTTGCTCGTGTCGAACACCAATCCGTTGCCGAGGTCGGTTCCGGTAATACTGCTGAAGGATCCGGCAAATCCAGACCAGTTGTCAAACACTTGAAAGGAATCGCCGTTGGTAGCCGAATAACCCAGTGAAGTAAGGGCGAGTGTTCCGCCCCCGGTGAGGAGATCACCGCCATCGTTGGCAAGCACATCGAAGCTGGCCAAACTGGCAAACTCAAGCGTGGTCGTTGCGGTGCTCGCTAATGTAAGGTCCTCATTGAAGGTCAATGTTCCAGGACTATTGCCAGGATTGAGGTTTCCAGCAACCGTGGTCGCGCCGCCGATGGTGCCGCTACCACTGAGTGTGCCCAACGCCCCGACGCTAACGACACCCCCATCCGTCTGGACACCATTCACGATCAATGTGCCCGCTGTAATTGTGGTGTTACGATGGTTATTAGCTCCAGACAGAGTCAGGGTACCAGTTCCGAGTTTCTCAAGATCAATGCCCCGGGTGGCGCTCGAATTAAGAAATCTACCTTGGTATTCTGTGTCAATCTCCTGATCCACAGAGATAGTACGGAATCCACTCGTGCCCCAATCACTACGGAAATTTCCGTAACCCGAAAGCGATGCAAGTGACAAGCTTCCACTGTTGTGGAAATTCGTGATAATCGCCTCCGCACGATCACTGGACGAGACCCCCGTATCTAAATGAAAACCACCCGTCCCGGCGTTGTTCAACGCAACCCAAACACTGGTATTACTCCCAAGCGTTGCGGAACCACCACGTAACTTAAGAGTTCCAGTGCCCGTAATCGCATTACCCACATTATAGGTAGCACTGCGGTCGATAATTACTTCAGCACCATCCGCAATCGTCACTGCTCCCGAACCAAAGGTTCCGGTTGTTCCGCCATCGCCGATTTGCAATGTACCTTCGTTGACAGTTGTTGTGCCGTGAGTATTACTGCCGGTGAGCACCCACTTGCCTGAGCCTCTTTTGGTTACCGATGCTAACCCGATATTCGAAGCAACGGTATTGTCTCCGGTCCCTGTTCCTTCGAGATAGAAGGGGCGGGATGACGACGCACTGAAGGCTCCATCAAAAGTCAGCGAACCGCCAACCGAATTCGAAGATAATCGAATGCCGATACTCGTGTCGCACTGAATTGTCTTGCTAAGCGTCTCATCGGTTGTGCCAACGTACTCCAACATTCCACCAGAACCGACCGTTCCCCCTGTGTTACGGAATCGAATCTGGTCTGCGACTCCCAAATTAGCCGCCGTCTCAAAACGAATCGTGCCGCTGTTTTGGTTATTTCCAAAAACGATATTGTTCGCGTCGTTTGAACTTCCAGCCAGGCCGCCGAGTTTACCGTTGCCGGTGATTGAAAGCACACCACGATTGACGCGTGTGGTTCCCGTGTAAGTATTTTCCCCCGCCAATACAGTCAAGGCTGTGTTAAAGTCTTTCGTCAACCCGCCACTGCCGCTGATAATACCGTTAATAGTTCCGGTCCCCCCCGCCTGCCACAGCGTTAAGGTATTACCTCCATTATCCACGTTTCCATTTACGGTCAGGTTTCTCGACGACACCCATTGTTGACTATTGCCTAGAACAATGTCGGAGTTGATGGTCATCGACCCACCAGACGAACTGTTCAAGACAATACCGCTTGTTCCGCTGTAAAGTGTGTTCCCGTTCAGAGTTATCGTATTTCCGGAGTTAATTGTAACCCCGTAGTTGGGCGAACCGGAATTATTGTCAACTCGCAATGCGCCAACGCTAAGATCTGCCCCCAACGAAAGTGTCTTAGCTTCGCCCATACCGTTTCCGAACCAAAGCGTGTCGGTACTGCCGATTACGCCTGGCGGTGTGGAACCACCTGCCGAAGTCCACCAACTCGACAACTGATCAAGGTTATCATTGTTACTTGATTTGTAGATTGTCGATTGGGCAAAGAGTCCGTGGCATCCGAATGAAACGGAAAAAAGTGCAGTTGCGAAAATCAACGCAAAAGGTGTTTTGTTCATGACGACGTTCTTCTTAGGTGCTTATTATATAAGCGAGTCGAAGTAAACTAAGCGGATAAAATCTGCTGTGGGTACAACCCGGTGGTTACGAAATAATGATTTCCATAGCTTCTTAGGATACTTGGCCCCCACCCTGAGATTTGGCAATTTGCGCAGACAAACCTGTAAGTTTGCGCAATTTGGGTTGCCCAGCAACTCGGCTATCGCTGGTGTGGCATGCAAAGGAACCTTTACCTTTCAGTCATTTTCCCGAGAGAGACCTTACGAGGGGTTGACCGCCCCTGCCTGCGGGTTCGGGGCAACGACCCAATGACTTCTTCCTTGAGCGGGTGGCGATTTCAACATCGTGCTGTTGGATGCTCCAGTTTTCCTCGATGTTTTGAAGCTTTAGCATCGCAGAACCCAACAGGTTGAGCGTTTTTCTCTCACTTTTCTCGGATCGTGGCGACATTGAAATCAAAACCAAAATCTGAAATTCGTGATTGACGTTTTTCACTCATGCGGAGCCCCTTGGTATGTTCCGCCTGGTTCTTGGCGAACCGCTGCCATTAGTTTTCCTTCTCTCACTAATTCGATTCAAATGGGGTGGTTATCGCACCATCTTCGATTCATTAACTCAAACCCAACGACCCCCAAAATTGTGTCAATGTTGCCCGACTTGAATACATCTAAACGAAAAAAGGGCTTTCACCAAGCAACGATGAAAACCCTTTTTTTTCTGAGTGCGGATGAGAAGATTCGAACTTCCACGGGATTATCTCCCACTAGGCCCTCAACCTAGCGCGTCTGCCAATTCCGCCACATCCGCGAATTGGACTGCTCAGTTTACGGATACCCCGACCCTTTGGTCAAGCGGCAAATCGGACCATTCATGGATGTCCCGGAGTTCCTTTAACAATGCGACTGCCAATTTTCGTTCTTAAACCTGAACGAAGGGCACTCCGCGGACAAACGACGCCAAACTACCATCTGCGAAGAAGTGGGCTCAATGGCTTGTTTAGCCTTCTTCAATCCCAAATTATCTGCCGCTTAATGGAACGGCGAGTCATTTGCCTTTTTGGCGGCTTCGCCCGACACTCCACAACCGCCGGTATTAGAACCGAGCAAGGAATGCCGCTGATAGCCGAAGAGCGGGTTACCGGACGTTTAAGTACGCTTAAGCACCATCACCCGGTTGTCATCATCACCGGCACGCACCAACTCGGAAATTCGATTTGCCGAGATTTGAGCGTTTTCCTCAGCCGCGATTCGACGTGCGATTGTGACTGCATCAAGAGAAAGGTCTGTGGTGACGACAATTGCATTTCCCACGCCAATTCGAGTCCAACTTTTCGACGGCAACATCGGTGAAACAGATCCTGTCGCTGAATCCCAAATATAGCAAACCTGAAATTCACCCTTTGTGGCGATCCGATATTCGCTGGTTAAAGGATCCACCTTGATGATTGACTCGCTATCACTATCTCCGAAAGTGCTTTCAATTTCACCAACCGAAATTGCAATTCGCTCGTTCTGATCGACCTGCCAATCGAGATAGACCTCATCATTGATTCCTGTGGATCCTCCCAGAGACCAACCATCAAACGGTGGAGCCACAACAGAGGAAGATTCTGATATATCCTGGCAAACCTCAAAGTCATCTGACCGAGTTGAGGCGGTGCCTCGAATTCCAACCGAGCTCTCGACTACCTCATTTGTTACGTTGCCAAGTTCAACTCGACTGTATTTGGGAACAAAGCTATCGACAAAAATTTCGTCGTCGCTAACATCGACATCGAACGTCAACCCAGCCATGGCGGAACGTGTTTTCGAAAGTTCGAGCCTCGTGGCTTGAAGATCAGAAACCAACTCATCGACTAATGCGACAAGCTCATCACATTTGCCACGGTGACAAGTTGACTTTTTAGCCGGCCACTCCGCCGACATATCGACGATCGTGAAACTCCCCTCGGCCGGTTCATTCTCCATGCCGGTTTGGCTCCGGCGTCGATAACTCGGTTTCGATTCTTCAAATTCTGCTTTCCATCCCGTGATTTCTTCAAACAAATCGAGCATTCGCCCGGTGACGGAACAGGGAGCCTTTGCCGTAGGCTTAACGGCTAATGCCGATCCTTTTGACGTAAAAGTGGATAGTTGCAGTTTAGGTGAAAAAGTGTGAGTTTGCATGACAACACCATCGAGCTCAATCTATTGGGCCATCCGATGGCGATAATTCAATAATGCAGCCGTGCACAAGACTTATCGGTCGTAATAAGTTGACTCATTTAGCTAACCGGCATCATTTCTCGATAATCTCTATTCGTTGGGCAAGTCTGAAGGGTTGTATCGGTTATTCGGAGCTCAACGCGATTGTCTCGCGAATGTGAGCCTCTCAGACTCAAAAACTCTCCACAAATCGGAGACTCACCCTGGCAATCAGCTTTAGACGCATGCCAACAGTCGGCAGATAAAATCTTAAATGGTCGCTCTCTCAAAGGTCACATTCGAGGATAGATCACGGAGTCTGGTCCTTCTTTTGGAGATCAATCCAACCGCCAGTCGCTAACGAACGCGAGCCCCCTCCAGCAACGATGTTGTTTCTTTAGAAACTCTTCGCCTTGCCAGTAATTTCTAATCCTTCTTTAGTCTTGGCAGTCTCAAGATTAATTAGGGAGGATCGTTTTTAACCGGCCCGACGAGTCAAAGGAGGTTGATTTGATTGGAACAGATTATCCCAAGCACCATCGAGTTGCGTTTGTGCATCCTCAAGTGACAAAGCGGTCCAGCGTCTAAGATGGTCGCAGCGAACGAGTCCGAGTCGACTGAGTTTTTGTAACGCATCGTCAATTTCAAAATCAACCTGAATGGAAAACTCATCCTCCAAAAATGATTCGGCGGCCAAATCCAACTCTTGCTCGCTCCAGCCTCGCGAGGGTGCTTTGGCCCACAGCAGAAACCAAGCCAAAATCGCCTCCCGAACTTCCTGCTCTTCTGCTTCGTCGAGTAAGCGACACAAAACTCCGGCGTTGTTATCCAGATTTTGGAAATATAAACTTCTCGTCAGATTAAGCTGATACTTGTCCTTGGTTCGTAGATAGCCGAGGAAAGACTTCACGCCATACCCAATCGTGCCCCCTAAAATCCCCAAAAATGAAAGTATTCCTGCGGCCGTCGCACTCGCTAAAAGTGCGACACCCTTGATTATCTTGATTAACGCCAACACAATTCCCGAGAGAGTTGGAAGGATAATTTTCCCTTGGTCCAATCGTGAAATTTTCACCCGCGTACCGGGCAGCAACATATCCAAGTCGATTTTTGGAATCCCCTTGAACAGTTTGAGATAGACTCGATTGGAATCGGCACACGCTCCCAACGAGGTACCATCTCGAAGCTTAAATATCACGACGAGTCGCTGGTAAACAGGCACCTCAATCACTTCATCACGATAAAGATTGCGGAGACGCTTTCGAATTTTGGTTCCTACACCATCTCCTCGCGCGTACACCTCAAGACGATCAAACAACTCAAAATCAACCTGTAGGTTGACACCCCAATCGCTCGCTGCATGGGTAGTGGCTTCGATGTCAGCTTGACTCAAGCGAGAGAAATTTGCTCGCTCTAGCAATTTGACGGCACTATCAAAGAACTCGGTTGTCACGTCTACCCGGTCGCTGCACCGGAGGGAGAGTTGAGCGTCGCTGATAACGAGTGTGTCTCGATCGGGATCAAGGGTGGCATAAGCGTTTTTCAGTTTGCTCATCTGCAAATGAAATTCGTAATGAAACGTCGCGGCGAGCAGGCGACTGAATTCGTCAAATGGCCCTTTTTGTAACCCCTGCAGTTGACTGCCCAGTCGGTCAATCAAGTCAGATTGGCGAATTGGAATAAAATGTTCGCGGGGAACCGGAGCGGTTGGCTCCTCTTTGCCAGTTGCCAATTTGGGCTTTTTGCCGACCATAAGTGCTTCCATTTTCCAAGAAATCGCAGTAAAAACACTACTGAAAGCTCACCTTCCCCCCAAGATCAGTTGAGTTTGATTTCTCTGAATTTGTCAGTCGCTTGGCAAAATAACGCGAAAAATCGTGTTTTACCGACCCGATGACGCCCAGAGAAGTAATTTTGGGTTGATTCATTGGTTTGCAGCACCGAACAAGTGCACATTGCCTAAAACGATTTCGAAGTATCGTTTTTGGTCGAGATTTACACTTCAGTTGTCGATTACAACAACCTGACCCTGTAAAACACTAACGAAAACCCCAGTTGACCCTTGTGGGATTTGGGGGCAACCGATAAAATCCCAGATTCTCTTTTTGGGGGAAATTGCCAGTTGCAGTCAATTGGTGACAAAAATTATTGCAGTTTAAGCTGCCAACTCTAGTTGGCTTTTGGAGAAGACCTGTGCCCGGCACAAAATCATACAACGCTCAAAACGATACTATTGAACGATCATGGTGGATCGTCGATGGCGAAGATCAAATTGTTGGCCGCATTGCCTCCGATATTGCGATGGTCCTTATGGGCAAGCATCGTCCAACTTACACCCCCAATGTTGACACTGGCGAATTCGTCATTGTGACCAACTGTGACAAGGTGAAGTTCTCTGGCAACAAACTGAACCAGAAGACTTATACTTGGTACACCGGTTACACCGGGCTTCGATCTGAAACTGCCAGTGCTCGATTGCAACGCAAACCTGAACAAATCATGCGTGATGCGGTTCGGCGGATGCTTCCCAAAAACAAGCTTGGTCGTCAGATGCTGAGTAAGCTCAAGATTTACCAAGGCAGTGAACATCCGCACCAGGCTCAAAACCCTCAGCCTCTGGCTGGCGGTCGCCACCTTAAGTAAGCGCCGCTTGCTCACTGAATCCATTTCAACAATAAATCAACGGATTGAACAACCAATCAAATTACCATGTCAAAAGTAGATCAAAAAACAGGTGAGGCTCTTGGAACTGGACGTCGCAAGTCATCAGTTGCTCGAGTTCGCGTCAAAGCCGGTTCAGGCTCCATCGTCGTCAACGGCAAGCCTTTGGAAACTTATTTTTCAACCGCTCAATCACAACGTCAGGTAATCGACCCACTTAACGCGGCGGGCGTCAAAGACACCGTCGATGTTCGGATCACTGCGAGTGGCGGCGGAACGACTGGCCAAGCAGGTGCCTGCAAGATGGGAATCGCTCGAGCTTTGGTTAACTTTGACCCTGAGCATTTTGCTGCCCTTCGTGACGGTGGCTTCTTGACTCGTGACTCGCGAATGAAAGAACGAAAGAAGCCAGGTCTTCACGGTGCTCGCCGCGGAACCCAGTTCTCCAAGCGTTAATCGCTGGACAACAACTCCAATCATCGTCGGCTTGTCGACGAAAGAAAGCGTCTCCTCGAGAGACGCTTTTTTTATGGATTACAGGCAGGGTTTTGGCACCACGATGCAGTGTGAGCAGCACGATCCCACAACGCCCTCCGTTGGCTCCAACTGTCCAACTAGCGACCGTCGCCGGAATAGATGATTACTCCATCCTTGGGAGCCTGTGGCCAAGGTGTTGTCCCTGGTGCCCATTGCTTGGGCTGCTTGTCTCGAACCTTCTGGACAATCTCCTTGACCCAATTAGGAGCATTTTTGTTTTCCTGTTGACCGTAGACCCAAGGGAGGGCAGGGGTCATCAAGCGATCCGTATTGGTTAAAGGAGGACGCTGCTTAGCATAGGCGTCGACCAGTTCACTCAAAGCCTTGAAGACATCGGCATGCTGCTCTGCGACGTTTTGCTTTTCGTAAGGATCGGAAGCAAGATTGTAGAGCTCCCCGCCCACTAACTTGAAATCGCCTTGACGAATACACGGAAACCGAACGCTACCTGAGACCTCAAACACGATTTCTTCGCGCGGCGACCGTTTGCCATCAAAAATCACGTCGGTCATGTCAAAGCCGTCTAACTTTCTAGGCTGCTCAAGCGAGGCATTCCCAAGTCTGGCAAAGGTGGGAAAGAGATCGGTGATATGCATTAACTCCTCGCTTTGAGATCCAGGGTTTAATTTTGCTGGCCAACTAAAAACACAAGGAACCCGTACACCACCTTCGTAATTCGTATTCTTAGTCCCTCGATAAGGTGCATTTTGTTCAGGCTTGAGCCCGCCATTGTCGTTGGCAAAGACGATCAGTGTATTTTCAGTTAAGCCATATTGGTGAACGGCCCCAACAATCCGTCCGACAGCGTCATCAAGACATTTGAGCGCCGCCTGTCGTTTTTCATACCTGTCCCGATAACGCGGAATCTCTTCAAGTGGCCCATGAATCGCATTGAACGGAACGTAGATGAAAAATGGCTTTTTTGCCTTACCCTTTTCCGGAGCAAAGTTGCTGATTATTCGAACCGCCTCATTGGCAATCAAATCCGTTGAGTAGCCCTGCTCAAATAGAGGCTGTTGATTGCGGTGCCAATCATAAACCGCATATCGTGCAGGTGCATTGTGAGGAATGGTGTAGTTGTTGTAATCAATACCCCAGCCATAGTGACCGTATTGATGATCAAACCCTTGCCCCATCGGCAAATGCTCAGGCAACCACTCACCTAAGTGCCACTTCCCAATGACCGATGTGAAGTATCCGGCATCCCTTAAAGCCTCGGCGACTGTTCGCTCCTCGGTATCGAGACCTTGCAACCGGCGAGTCTCCTCTCCCGCTTCATTGACCGCCAAAGTCAAACCCAATTTTTTCAAATAAGTTGGCTTACCGTAATCCTCTGACCGCCAATCGCTCCAGGTTCGAAAAGCATACCGACCTGTCAAGAAAGCCGCACGAGTGGGCGCGCATACTGCGTGGACATAAAACTGATTCAACCGGACTCCACCTTGAGCCAATCGCGTCATATGAGGCGTCAGCTCCTCTTGCCCTCCATGAAACGCAGGTTCATTCCACCCCATGTCATCTGCAAGCATAAACACAATATTGGGCTGATCATTAGCGACCGCCGAGATGCTGAAGCAAGCGATAAAGAAAAGAACAATTTCAGCGACCAAAATGGTTTTCATGATACGTCCCAGGGGAAATTTTTATTGCATTATATCGCAATGAACCCACTCGCAATTGGATACCCTGCAGTGGAATTCCAAAACGTTCACCCTAACTCATTCGCCCTCACTTGCCCATCAACTTGACGATTCTCCCAAAGCTCTCCAACCCACTGCCGACATGTTGAATCAGGAATTTGTGATTGCCAATCGGTCAAGAATAGGAGGGTCGACGGTTTAAAAAACCCGCTGAACAGAGACCTTGCAGGTTTGTTACGCCTGCAAGTTCACCACCGCCCAACAAAAGACCTATCTCTTCGTTTCGCGGACAACGCCGTTATTTTGAGCCACTACTCTTAAGCTGACTGAACGCAAAGCGATGGTGCTAAATCTCTCCCCTAGTATCGAAGCAAAAACTCATAATCAACGGTTGGCTTGAAACATTCTCCTGGATCAATGGAACTGGTCCAACTCACGGCACTGCTGTTGTTAATCGAATCACCCTGACGATTTAGCCAATCTTCTTGGCGAAACCCTTCGAGAGAAATTTTCCCACCCTCGTTAGCCTGAACGCCCTTGCCGCCAAAGCGTACTCGAACCTCTACGTTAACCGCCTCCTCTTTGTTATTCGCTAATTCCAAATCGACCTTTCCGTGAATCTTGGCATAATCCTTTCCTCGCCACTTTAGCGCTTTGAGTTCCCGCTTCACTTCAGCATCCTCAACCCGCCCTTTGAGATCGACAGAGACAGTCACCGGCACACGAACAATTCCTCCCGGCGAGGTATAGGTTAAGAGTTCCTGTGCCAAGGGTTGAAACCCATCCATGAACATTGCGGCTCCCGTCGTCCAGGGAAGATCGGTGTCATTAATTAATTCGATTTGCCGCCAAACTTTATTTTCAGACAAAACCAGAGGAGAAGCTGAGCCCGCCGGTGAACTGGAATATGATTCGGCATGAGTCACTTCAACATCCCAAGTATAAATATCCCGATAGGCAACCTTGGTTCGCAGAATTGGCACAGTCGCTCGCTCCCCCTTTTTCAACGTCATCTTGGAAAGCTCGTAAACAAATAGATCGTTGCCACCTTTGCCAGCTAAATCCCCGGTCAGCTCGACCCCGGCACGGTCAATCACGTCAGCTGCACGATTGCTGCGAAATTCGCTTGACCGCTGGGTATAAATCGCATTTGAAAAAGTGTTAAATCCATTTCCACTTTGGCTCATCAGTGTCGGATCAGTTTGTGCCAGAACACTATGGACGCTGGACTCAAGGACCATTGGACTGGAAACTGACTTGAATCGAAAATTCGGAACACCGACGACCACGTGAAATGGAACATCATCGAAATCTTCAGCTTCATTAAGGATCTCACCCTGCATGAAGACTTCAGCCATTTTACGATCAACTTTTGAATCCCCTGACGCAAAATTTTGATCTGTCAAGTTTATCCGGTAGGTTGGAATCCAACGAACATCAGGACGAAAGTACATCAAGTTGATTTTCACCTTTGTGTTGGGTTGACCAAATTGGAGCGACAAGCGTTTGTTTAAAGTCTTTCGTGTAACAGCCTGCTTGTGAGTGCTGTTCATGTTATCAATCGTGAGATTCTCGACCGACTTGGTCGCCACCATAACATCTCCATTTGTAGTGCCGAGGATAAAAAAATCCCCGATCACTTGACTCACCGAAAGCGAATCCTCAGTCTTGGCGTCTTGATTCAAAGGCGTCACGCTGGAAGGCTTGTCATCGGCAAGGACTTTCAAAAGCCGGCCTTCAAGTTTCTGGTCACCGCCGATATTGAATGAGCAAGTCTTTCCCAAATTTGCTTTGACAATTTCGATCACTGATGTGCAGCTGACCGTCCTGGTTGAATTGGTTTCACTTTCGACCCACCCCGCGACCATGGATTTTATTGATCCCTTTTCAGGTACTGCCCAAAACGAACCAAGAATCGCAGAATCAGGCACTTCTTCAGTGAAAACGATTCCATCGGAATTGGTGGTTGCAGAACCCTGCTTCACGACCAAACAGTGGCCATCCTTAAACACAACGACGCGCTCCGTTTTTAGCTTCAGCCGGTCCGCACTCGATTCATCACCATTTGCAATCTGCGTCGCGTTTAAAATTAAAAAATTG
>JAQWLH010000067.1 GCA_029247405.1 Mariniblastus sp. | reverse complement strand
GAATCGGGAGTTGGCCAATCATCGCCATAGACGGTAATGGATTCACGTTGTCCCAAAGCGACTTGCAATACGATCGGTATTAAATGGGATTCAGGATCATGATCCTCGCCAATATCCCCCTCGGGCGACGCCCCGGCCGCGTTAAAGTACCTTAATGCGGCAAAAGCAAAATCATAGGCTTGTGCGTAATCGTCTAACGCCCGCTCAATTGCCAGCTTCGTAAAGCCGTAGGGATTCACTGGATTCTGATTTTCGGCCTCCGAAATAGGCACCCTTGAGGGCACGCCGTAAGTCGCACAGGTACTTGAAAAAACTAGATTCTTCACGTCACAGTGACGCATCGCCTCCAGCAACTCCAAAGTTGCGACGACATTATTCTGATAATACTTTGCAGGATGAGCAACGGATTCTCCGACCAGTGCACAAGCGGCAAAATGCATCACGGAATCAATCCCGTGATCACCCAGAATCTGCTGCACCAGTTCACGATCACGCATATCGCCTACAATCAACTCACCTGCGGTTACAGCAGCGGCAAATCCAGTTGAGAGGTTGTCAAGCACGACGAGCTGATGTCCGGCGCGGTCGAGCAAACGAACCATATGGGAGCCAATGTAACCCGCGCCACCAACTACCAAAACGTTCATTCAAACACCGATGGAAAGGAACAATGCCAGTTCAGAACAAAACTGGCCGGTTTATATTACCAATAAGCTTACAACTGTGCTGCGAGACGAATCAAGCACCGGCTAGGCTGCGCGGCTCGCCAGTTTCGAGGCACTCACCAACGATTCAACCGTTTTTTCCGGATTGTGCTGCGCGTGCCAAGTATCAGCAAACCGCATCGCAGAGTCGCGATAGTGATCAAAATACTTGACCATCTCATCAATACTGCCGGATAAATCATCGAGATCACTGGCAATAATCCCCACTTGGCCAATCGCGAAGCCATGCCTTGCCTCTTCTTCATTGGCAAAGGACAACGTGTGAATCTCCGCATTTCGGACACTGGCAGTCGATTCATCAAACGCATTGGTCAACGAAAAATCCACGGTCTCCGTTTCAGACTTCATTCGAAAAAGTGAATTTACCCGCTTGCATGACCTTCGATGACCAACGACACGACTACAAACATCAATTACATCACCATTGGAATCCTTTTGAGTCACTTCTATTCGACAAAAAACACCGGGAGATGCTGGCCAATGCCAATCGAACTGGATCGCCATAGCGTTTTCACCGATTAATTTGTCACGATTAATGCTAAACCTGAAAGGATGACGCTTTTTGTCAAACGATAACACGCCACCGAGCATCGGAACATTTCGACTACCCCAGTTAAACTCGCTTAATCCTAATGTTCGCCCATGCCGCGATGATCGAATGAGTTGGTCGACATGTTGAAAAATCGGCTCCTCAATCTGATCAGCAAGCCAACTGCCAGCGGGCACAATCACTGGCTTGCCGGCTGAAAGCAACTCACCCAGCACTCCCGCACGCCGACTGTAATAAACGCGGCTATCATAAAACAACAAACCGCAATCAGACGATTTAATTAGATTGATGTAATCGGATTTCGCAAGCGGATGCGCTGCATATTCGATGACCGGATGAAGCAACTCTCCATCAGCCCGAGGCAACTCTAACTCAATCTTGGATTTCTTTTTCGGCCATTTGGGGGCCGGACGCTGAACAACAATCTGAACGTTGCCAGTCGCAAGATGCGATTCCCATATCTGATCCACCAACGGCTGAAGATATTCAACCTGTTTTTTTTCACGCCGCAGCTCGCCCGGACAGGTAAATCGTAGTGGCTTTCGAAAACCACTTTCTGCCGACGACTCAAGTTCACCCAAGGGCGGATTCAAGGAGTCAGCGACCGGCTCAACAAACCTGAAAACCTGTGGCGTGCGAGACCCGAGAAATCCCTCGTCCGAGTTTGGCAAAACTGAATTGCGATGCTCCGGCAGGCTCTCTCCAAGCAATCGGCTAACGTTGCTGGTTGCCCATTCTTTTTGCAACAAAGCTGTCGACTGCTCAAACTCTTGCGCATTTTGCTGGACCGAAAACTCAGGTGACACAGGGTAGGGGAGTTCTTCAAATTCACCGATGCCTAGACGGTTATACTGATCGACCAATGTCGTTGAGGTTGCATAAAACCTAACCGAATGATCTGAGAGCTTCGCCATCGCTGTGAGAAAGCAAGATTTGACAGCCTCAGCAATATAGCCCTGCCTGTCATATTCGGGCGTTCGACCACCAAAGATCGGAAAATGAAATTGCAGGTGCCAACTCATTTGAGCGAACCTGGGTTGCTCCGACAAAAAGACCGCCAAGCCCATCAATTCAAGCTCAGAGACCGTCGTCACGAACGCATGGTCATCCTCTGTCAGATGCGAAGCACGAAAAAAACGCTCACAATCGGAAGCAAAATTGCGAATAAATCTCTGACGGCGACGGCGATGACTCCGTTGCTTGCAAGCATTCCATATCCGCTTGAACCGACCGGAATCCAAATCATTAAGCAACGTCTCACATGAGTTGCTTCGCGTTAGGTGCTGCAATCCAGCAAGATAACTGTCTCGTTGGTAGGTATCGTCCCGAAAATCACACTGAATATCCCCTAACCGATTCAAGTCAGCGAAAACCGCAGGTGACGCAGATGAAAATGCTCGGTTCGTTCCAATGGTCGTCGCAAAACCAAGGTCATTGGACACCTTTGCAACGCAGGAAACGTAGTCGAGGTGATGGCCACCCGACTGCCGCAATGAATGGTCAATAATGAAAAAGTTCGCCAACTGAAACTCCTGAATTTGTGCTCACCAAAGATTACGGTCTATTTAAATTCAGCGTCAATTCCAACTCGACGAGGTGCTGGATTTTTTATCAACCGCTCAATGGACAGTCGTGACCATTAGTTTTTATCACCAAAAGAAAACAAGCGAAAACGCTAGCACACTTTGCGATTGACCAAAATCAATTGTATGACTTAAAAAAGTCTCGCTTCACCAATGTCATCCTATTTTTGAATCGCATGTCAAATAACAAAAAGCACATCGTGATCCTGCCATATTTCTGCCAGGACGAGGTCGTTCGGTACCTTAAAATTGCTGAGCGAATTAAATCATTCCCCGCCCCCGACGTGGAATGTGAATTCTTGTTGGCTTCCAGCCCCCGTACCGAAACCAGCCATGAACTTGTCGAAGCTTACTCGGAAATTGGAAAAACTATTCCGTTCGCTTGCCCGACGCAGATTTTTGGATATCCCGAAGGGCCGGGTGCGATGTTTTGGGATTGTATGGAGTACATTTCTGCAAACTACCCAGACCATGATGGGTTTAGCCTGTGGCTTGAGTCTGACATGGCGCCAGTCAAACCTGATTGGCTCGATCGCCTGTCAGACGAATGGTATTCCCAGGGCGAGACTCCTGTAATGATGGGATGCTTTGTACCCGAAGTCTACAAGTATCGCGTGTTCAAAAAGCCAAAACTCATCCTCCATCCACACATCAACGGAGGTGCCTGCTATGCAATGAATTTCGCCAACGAGATGCCTGATGAAGCCCGCCAAGGGGTTTTTGACATGGCGGTTTTTCAGTATGCCGAGAAAATTGGCCGTGCCCGATTTACACAGCAAATTGCGTTTTCAACGCACGCTCGCGTTCGACGCGACATTGCAGACGAAACCAAAGTTCTTTTACACGGATTCATGCAGGAAAAAGATCGGTTTATCGATCAATGTTTAACGCCTCTCTCGAACCATGAATTGAGCCGTGCAAGCTGGAACCCATTTTTAGATCGAATCGAAACGGCTCGTCGACAGTTGCGTGTCCAATTCGTGCGCCGAGGTCATCGCGCGATGCTGGAAAACATGTTCTTGGCGAAACAAAAATTCGAAATGGAAAACCCAGGGAGTTTTTATCAACCTGCCAGGCGGTCCGCCTGAGAACTGAATTGCGATAATCTCAAAATCGACAAATTGACTTCCGAGAAAGAGCGTGGCCATGAGAGTCGCTCAATTCAATACTTTTCCTTATGGCGGTGCTGCAACTGCCGCCCGCCGCGTGCACAAAACAATGTGCAACAAGGAAATTGACAGCAATTTTTATTATCACCGCAATTCAAAACATCAAATCACGGACCCAACCTTTCACCAACTTGAGTTTTCGCCTCCCCAGCATGGGATCCTAAGCCGCGCACTAAAACGCCGCCAGTATCGAAACCAACAAAAAGAAACATACCGACTCTACAACGAGCATATCGCCTCGAGACCGTCATCATCTGAGACGTTTTCAATGGCCCAACTGCCCGAGCCGACGACGCTTAATTGGAAAACAATTAACGCAGATATCGTGCACCTGCACTGGATTTCATTTTTTGCCGACTATTCGAGCTTCTTCCGATCGATCCCCGATGCCGTTCCGATCGTGTGGACATTGCATGACATGAATGCATTTACCGGTGGCTGTCATTACTCTAACGGTTGCGGACGCTTCAAATTTGGTTGCGGTAGCTGTCCACAGGTTACTAACAGCCACCTCAACGACGTCTCAACCGCCACCTTTGGGATCAAACAGGAAGCTCTAAAAGGCAAGCAGATTCACGTCGTCACACCGAGTGACTGGATGCGAGAACTAGCGATCCACAGTAAAGTATGGCCCGAACAAACCACGTTCCAAACGCTTCGGCTTGGTTTTGATCTAGAGACATTTAAGCCAATCCCAAAGGACGAAGCTAAGCGGCGACTGGGAATTGAATCAAATGCGATTCAGATCGCCTTTGGGGCCGAAGATATTAATAACCGGCGAAAAGGAATGCGTCACTTACTCAAATCACTGGCCCAACTGAAAAGCGACACCCCGATAGAGTGCCTCGTTTTTGGCTCAGGCGAAATTGAGACTACCGCCGAGATCCCCGAAATTCACCAGTTTGGGTATGTCGACTCTGAGGAAAAACAGGCTCTGATATATTCGGCGGCGGATATTGTTGTGGTCCCATCACGCGAAGACAACCAACCCCAGGTTGGCCTGGAAGCGATGGCCTGCGGTACTCCCGTGATCGCCTTTGAAGCTGGCGGTATCCCTGAGTATGTTCGCCACGGTACAACCGGTTTCCTGGCGCGCCTCGGTGACGAATCACATTTGGCCAATCAGATCAAACGGCTCGTAGAAAACGACGAAGCAAGGCAACTGATGGGGCAGCGAGCAAGGCTGATGATGGAACGGGAATTCGAATTGCACCAGCAAACCGATAAACATGTACAGCTTTACAGCTCAGTGACACGGTCTCCTTCCAGAGCTCGCGCAGCCTAAGCTCTTCCACCAAACTGCTTGCCATAAACCACGAAGATGCTGACCGCACAAAGTGCACTCCCGCTGAACTTACTTAACCAACGTCGGTAAGGCCTTTTTGGGGCACGGACGGTGGTCACGAATCAGCGGCATCTAGAGATGCTGCGAGGGAAGTCCTTGAGAAACCCTCAGACCTTAAAGTCAAACTCTTTGCTGCCAATTTTAATGACGTCACCAGTACGAAGCCTTGTGCTCTTGAACTCCTTGCCATTAAGAAGCGTTGAGTGAGTTTTCGTCAGTACAACGATCACCCACTCGTGGTTGTGGAGTTTCAACATACAGTGAATCGGCGCCACGGTTTCGCTTTTCAATTTTATATGACAACCGGATTTACTGCCGATCACAATTTTCCGGCGTGCCAAGTCAATTTCCTGACCGGTGGTGCGATAGATGAGAGTCGCGCCTGATTCCCCGGCTTCGTCATCGGCAATTTGATCGGCCTCGGCTTCATCCTCAAAGTTGAATCGCATTTCGACTCGATTACCGACATCGTTATAATCCACTGAATCCATGAATGCGTTCATCAAAATGATGCCTCGGTGGGACGAGTCGTCCCAGCCACCAACAGCCTCCGTGTCGAACCCAGGCCCGTCATCCTCGATCACGACCCGAAAACAGCTTGAGCGAATTTCGACGCCCACCTTTATTTTTCGACTGCTATATTCAATTGAATTAAGTCGCTCTTCAACTTCATCGCTACTGGAAAAATCACGTGAGTTAACTTTAACGTCGGAACTGATTTCGAGGTTACCACGATAAAGGGAGTTCGAAAGTGCTTGGTCTAGCGCCATGGCAATTCGTAACCGGTCAATCCGATCCAAGGGCGTCAGCATTTGCAATTGACGCTGAAAAAAATCGACCAAGTCAGGCAGCAACGTTGGATCACAGGATAATTCGAACCGAAATTTAGCCAGCTCCGAGAATTTGTTTAATCGCCTGAAATCACGATCTGTGCTCAACATTTCCAGAACTGAGGAAACCGTCGAGGACAGCATTAAGTTCAATTTGCTTTTTGGAATATAGCTCGAGGCACCCGCCTGTAGAGCTTCCGAAGCGATATCTTCGCTTCCTTTTCCTGTGGTCAAAATGACAGGAACGGTCGATTGCTGCTTCCGTAATTCACGAACTAGCTCCAAGCCGTTCATTTTTGGCATTTGAAGATCAGTCAAAATTAGATCGATAGGCCAAGCACTGAGTTTCTCCAAAGCTTGCTTTCCATCACCGGCCGTGACGATCGTAAAATCAGGGGATTCAAGCAGACGCTCCATCAGGATCAAGTCCACATCAGTATCATCCACGATCAGAATGTTGGTCATCAGATCTTCCGCTTATTAGCATTGGTCGCGAACTTCAGTCGTTTTATTATCTCAGGTCGTCAATGATAACAGTAAAATGATTCCACTTGACACTCGAATAATTAGCGTAAACTCAACACGCATTACAACAGCCTAAAGGGGAGCGCCCCGGTACCCAATTACCCCAAACCGTTTCAACAGAAGCAGGGCAAAAAACCACGGCCAGCCTCCCGCAACTCTACGTTTTTTTCGGGCGCCAGCTCGCAATTAAATTCATCTTTAGCTCGACTTATGCTGAAACGAACCTAATCGTGGCAGGAAAGCACTAGTTGGAGGGACGAAAAAAGGCCAAGGCGGCATCAACGACATCGTCCTCGACAAGCATGACGACGGTATCGTTGGGGTTAATCCGATCTTTGGCTCCCGGGACACGGACGTAGTCATGCTGAATGATTGCCACGACCAAACATCGTTCCGGCAGGCCCATTTCCGCCAAAGTCACTTCACTCGCACGCGAACCGGGACATACATCGACTTCAAGAACGTTGATCAATCCGCCAGGCATCTTCGTTTTGGAAATCACAATCCCGTCATTCAAATACGACACAATCTGACGAGCCATTACGTCTCGCGAGCTAATGGCAACATCGATTCCCAGCCGCTTAATGACACTCGCGTAATCCGGTTTTCCGATGACACACATAACCTTTTTTGCTCCGAGGTCACTCGCTTTAACCCCTAACATCATGTTGTCATCGTCATCCCCAACACAGGCCACGAACACATCCGCATTCCCGACCCGCTGTTCTTTTAGATTTTCAATATCAGAAACGGTCGCCCTGATAACTGAAGTTGACTTAAGCTGATTGGCCAATAACTCGCTGCGATTTTCATCTTGCTCTAAGATCATGACTTTAAAACCCTCTCGCTCCAAAGTCATTGCCAACTGTAATCCAGTTTCACCACCGCCGCCAATGACAACGCGTTTGTTCGTTCCCGCCACGGTTTTAAATATTGACTTGATCGAAGCAACATCCTCCGGTCGGGAAAAGACCGTCACCTTGTCACCAATTTGCAGCTGATCGTCAGCGGAGGCAATCCACATTCGATTGTCACGCTGAATGGTTCCAAACCGGACGTTGGCCGAAAGGCCTAATTCTTTAACTGGCTTTTGCGTCAGCTTGCCGACCTGCCCGACAACCAACTCTTGCACCTCCAGTTCACCGCGTGAGAACTGCTCAACAACGACAGATCCAGGCTCGCGAATCTCTCTGGCGAGTTCCATGGCGGTTAAATGCTCAAGAGACAGCATGCGATCGATCCCAAAATGACTTTGATAATCGAACGTACTCAGGTCACGAAATACAGGTGAAAAGACCCTGGCGATCGACCGCCTCGCGCCCATTGATTTGGCCAAACTTGCACCGACAATATTGATCTCGTCGTGCCCCGTTACAGCCATGCAGATGTCGGCACTGCTGATTCCAGCCTGAAAAAGCACGCTCGACTGGGACGCCGAACCGACAATCGCTCGAACATCAAAAGCTTCATTGATGTGTTTGACTCGATCAGGATCCGTGTCGATGACTGTCACGCTATGCTCAAGTTCGCATAACAAATCGGCAATAGAAGACCCGATACGCCCGGCCCCGAGAATAACAATATTCATGCTCGCCCTTCTTTAATTTCGGTGGATGGATAACGACCACCACCATAAGACGCCCTATTCTCCATCTTTAAGCCGTTTCTTGTATAGCTCTCAGACTGCAATTTCGAAATATTTGTACGTGAAGACACGGCGTCTCTCACGATTGCGTCGCCCGCCGGAGACTGATTAATTTAATCTTAGCCAAGACTCATAGTTCTCAAGACGGCCAACTTAAATGCGTACCTGGTGGTATCTCCCCATCGGTCGATTTTGCGAACAGAAAACCACGGAAAAGCAGGCGGTCCACAAAGTCCATTCCAGGCCTCAACAATCCCCTCCTATGCGCAACGATTGGCAGGTTTCAAGCGTCCTTGAGCAAGCTACCGCTTGGGTTATTGACTGAGACGAAAATCGGCCGCAACGAAAATTCGCGCGGCCGATTGATGATTCAAATTTTAACAACGCAGGTCAGATGCCTGTGATGAACAGTTCCCGTTATTCGTCGGATTCTTCACTCGGATCAGCCCTCAACGCGAAAGCCAGCAAGTGATAACCCGTGTCGTCCGAAGTCGCATATCCTCCAGATGGCTTGAAGAACTTTTGGAGATCCTCAAATGGGGGAAGAGGGTTTTCTTCCAAGCGGGCCCTCAAACCATCAAGGTACTGATTGTCCTCGGCCCCGCGAGCGAGCATGCTCATCGTGTTGTCAGAACTCACTAGCTCGTACATCAACCGCATTGACTCCTCCGGATTTTGATACATCATCGCACAAGGCATATCAGTTTTCATGAGCCGATTCATTTTTTTGGTTATCGACTGAAACTTGATGTCGTTCATCAAAGCCTCACCGTCACCTTGCTCGGTATCGATGGCGACTTCTAAAAACTGGCGACTCTGCGGGGAAATCACGAGGTAATTCCCAATCAACGCAAAAGCAGGTTGAGGGACGTTCATATCAACATCAACATCGTCTTCTTGTCCTCGCTCAATACGACGCTGACGACGACGGTCCATTCGTTCTTCCATGATCCGGGCCGGTTGAGCCCATATTCGAATGCCCTTGTAATCAGTCTATTCAATCCCTTCTTCGCCTTGCTCTTGATCACGATTGATCCGTTCAATGATCGCTTCGAGAGATGCCTCGAAAGCCTCGAGATCATTAATCTCCATTGCAATCACGTTGACTTGACTGTTGACCTTGATCGGCTTGTCCATCCACTGGGTGAAGGTCACGCGACCTGTGAAATGAGCCAAAATATCTTCTTTCAAATCAAGCTCAATTTCAGCGTTGATATTATTTTCAATCCAGGTGTCAACCACGCCTTCCCCCTGAAATGACTCGATCATCTTGGTTAGTTCAGAGAGCATTTGGTCGACATCCCAACTGGTCGTCATGTAAGACACAATATCATTGGGTAGCCAAGTCTCGGGTTCGTAGTCAGTTGGTTTCAAGGCAACCATCTCAAACACGCCAGATCGTGGATTGGCCAGCAACATATGAGCATGAACGACTGACTCAAAGTCATCCTCAGAAAGCAACATGCTTCCACCGACGCCAAGCAAGCCATCAAGACCGACGGCTGGCAAAAAGTTAAGACCAACTTGAGCGGCGACATTTCCGCGGGTCGCGCTTTTGGCTAAAGAAATCGGATCAATAAAAAACCTACCCTCAGGCTTAATGTCCTTGGTTCCCTTACACCGATTCATAATCGTGACAAATTTTCGATTTGCAGTTAGAGGCCGGACCTTCTCAACCTCTCGCTCTGCCCAACGGTCGACAAACGCGTCTAACTCTTCTTCCGACGTTGAGCCAACGATCAAGCCGCCCATGCGGAAAAATCGAACGCGTCTATCTCCCACGTTAAACGATTCATACTCTATGCCATCTTCTGATTCCTCTTGAGTGATTTCCTCCCCCACCCTGGTTTCAATCACTTCACGCCCGCGATCCATTACGCGATCAAGTGCTTTAGTTTCGTCATCCAGTTCCAGCAACAACAAAAACTCGGGATTCTTTCGACGCGGCGCGATCACGGCGAATGTCATTTCTCCGGACGGCAAGGACATCAGGTCATCGATTTCCAAACCAACGTCTGCCTTGACATCCTCATACGCCATCTTGGCTTCGTCCCACAAACCGGTTGTTAAATTAGCAACCGCCTCGTCTTGCATCATTTGCCCCATCGACGAATCCTGCATCTTCATTACCAAGTCGCGGTAATTGTCGACTTGGATAAACGCGACCGTCGTTTCGGGGAGCAACTGTTGTGTCGGTGGGCGGGTCGCCGGGTCCAGTTGGGCGTTAGCCACCCCAACCAATCCGGCAAGTATCGTGCATACCGTGAAGGCACGAAGTATAAGATGTTGAACAAAAGTTCCAGATTGCATGGTTCTTTCCTGTTTAGATTGAGACATACCAGTAAAACCCACGTGATCAGGGGCTAGTTTCGGTGTTCACCCCAGAAAAGCGATTTTTCTGGTTGGGTTCAGTTTATCCAATTTGCGAGCCCTGTTTAGCCGTTTATCACGGCAATTCAGCTTGTCTCGAGTTCAGTTCACTTGGTGCGTCAAGAAGTCGATAGATAGGATATGTGATTTTATCACCGTACGAAAATGCTCAATATTGCGGATTGAGCAAAACTGTAACAATTTGTGCGGGTTTGGTGTAGGGAACAACTTTATTGAGGATAACGACGTGTTTTTGAAAACCAGCCGTGCCGCACTGTTTGCCGTAACCCTTGTTCTCGCCTTGGGGGGGATCCAATCCGCATCCGGACAAGACGGCGGTGGAGGCGGAGATGGCGGCGGATCTGTTGAGGCCCCGGTTTCATCTGGGGGAAATTCAAACAACGTGACTCAGGGAGGAGACCAGTCCACCGTGAATACGGGTGATGGGCGAGTCGATCCCTCTGTTGACAATGTCGAAATTGAATTTTCTGAAAATACTCGCAACCAGGGTTTTGTAGGCGCAACGACATCTAATATTGTTGAAACTGAGACAGGGTTTGTTGGCGCAGCCAGCGAACAAAGCGGTCCCGCACTTTCTGAGGACGCTTCTTTTGGCTCAGGCGCAAACGATTACTCGCCGGTAGTTCCCGGGTTGGCCCGTCCAAGTACGGGCGGAGGCGGTGTCGCCGGTGGCACCGAGATCTACTCTAGCATTGTTCGCAAAGGCATTCGTGCCAAACTAGTTCCGAGCTTTTATGCTCCGAAACCAAGCTCAGTCAACGTGGCGAATCGATTTCGGACGCGGTTCGCCGCCCAGCCCGGTGGCCGGCCCGCGACGCGAGGGTATTCAGTAACCGTTAAGAATCAGACGGCGTACCTCAACGGAACGGTCAGCTCACCCGTGGATAGCCAAAAGCTGGAGCGTCAACTTCGGCTAGAACCGGGGGTCTACAAAATTGTGAACCGACTTTCGATCCGGAAACCAGCAGTGCAGTGACCCAAAAAGGCGGCTAATACACGTCAAAAAGCGATTCCCCAAAGTCATCGACATGTTAAGTCTACTTTAGTGTCGAACCAATCCGGGTTTGATATTCAATGACAAATCCTCAAACAGTCCTGCCTTGAATCGCTCAATTGCAATCGCTCCCATAACTGCGTTATCCGTACAGTATTCTCGCGGCGCAATAAACAGCTTGATGCCTTCTTGCGTGCATCGCTCACTCAGCTGAGCTCGCAAAACTTGGTTTGCGGCAACCCCGCCGCCAACACAAAGATTTTTCATCCCTGATTGCTTGACCGCAAGCACGGACTTTGAAACGAGACAATCGACAACGGCCTGTTGAAAGCTTGCGGCCAAGTCAGAAATTTGGCCGTCCTCGAGTTTGACGTGCGAGATGTCTTTGGAGCCCGGACCGCCGATTGCATAACGGACTGCTGTCTTCAATCCACTGAAGCTAAAATCAAGTCGATCTTCGTGAATAAAGCTTCGCGGAAACTGATGGGCAGTCGGGTCACCATTGAGAGCGACTCGCGAAACGGCAGGCCCACCGGGATAGGGAAGCCCCAACATACTGGCGACTTTATCAAACGCCTCGCCCGCCGCGTCGTCAATTGTCCCCCCCATGTATTGGGCACTCAAAGCGCTTTGGTAGCTATAAAGGTGGGTATGCCCCCCGCTAACAATCATTCCTACACATGGAAATACTGAATGTTCGGCATCAAGCTGACATGCAAATACGTGCGCATGAAGGTGATTTATCGCAATTAACGGAAGATCATTGACCAGACAGAGCGACTTGGCAGCCACGACCCCGACCAATAACGATCCCGACAGCCCGGGCGTGTTGCAGACTGCAACGGCATCGAGGTCCCCTAAAGAAATTTCAGCTTTTTTGAGGGCTTGATCGATCACAGGAAAAATTCGCTCAACATGAGCCCGAGCCGCAATTTCCGGGACAACACCCTTAAATTCGCGGTGCAAACCCTCTTGAGAAGCAACGACACTACCCAAAACACTCAATTCATCGGTGACGATTGCGGCTGCCGTTTCATCGCAAGTCGTCTCGATACATAGAATTTTCATCTGGGTCTCATGGTTTCTCGAAACATTTTTGGGTTTAGCGAGTTTAAGTAGTTTGTTGGGAAAAAAACAAGTTGAAGATACTGAGGTGTGAATTTTTACTCACAAAAACCAGTTCTACCGTCTCAGGTGGAACAATCCTACTCAAACTGACCGCGTTAGTTTTTTCCCTCGCATCTCTCATCTGAATGTGTAGAGATCCCTTCAAACCCAAGCAATACTAGGGTTTAACAGACAACCAGTCCCATTTTTTGGCAGATTTTGATTATGAAGACGTCCTGCTTTTCGATGTGCGTTCTTGCGGCGTTAACTTTCGCAGCCAATTCGGCTTTTGGCTACCAAGATGCCCCAGACACTCCAACGCTTTCTCCATCGAAAAACTCGACCCCGGAGCCAACTGCTGAGGAAGCGGTTGATCTCCCCCAGGTAAAAATTCCTGCGGCAACCAAGCCACAGGCTTCCGCACCTGCCAAGCCCACAGCTGATGACAAGATTCGATTCACCTTTCAAGAGCAGGATTGGGAAGACGTGATTCCTTGGTTTTCTGACCAAGCTAAATTTTCACTCCAGCCTGTTTCAGACTACCCCGAGGGAACATTCAGCCTGAAGGACGACTCGGACTACTCGGTCCTTGAAGCACTTGACCAACTCAATCATGCGTTGCTGATTCGCCAACCCGAACCTTATACGTTGATCCGTAACCGGAATATGCTGGTGCTCTGGAAACTTCGCGATGCAAATTTCCCCAACGAGCTTATCGAGACGGTCAAGGTGGACGACCTCGACAATCGCGGGAAGTACGAAACGATCAGCTGCATTTTTGACGTGGGTGGACTCAACGCCGAAGACATTGGCGACCAACTACGACCTCTCATTAGTGACACCAACCGGAATTTCTTTGCAGTCTTTCCAACTGCCAATCAAATTCATGTAAGAGAAACAGGTGGGCAACTACGCAAGGTTCGCGACCTGATCAAGGCCTCCCTCGATAAAGAGTTTGGTACCGAGATGGAACTCATGGTCTACAGCTTGAAAAACCAAGATGCCGAAACCTTTATGGCGATCGCACGTGGACTTCTCGGAATTCCCGAAGGTCGTGACATGCGTGATGACGAAACATTGGCAATCAAAGTCGAATCTTTTGGTGAGCGTTTATTTATTCGTGGAACCCAAGAGCAACTTGGAGAGTTCCAAAAGGTTGCCGATGTCGTTGACGCGACGCCGGCGGAAATCGCAGGAGTCGATGTCCTCGATGCTCCTACCCTAAAAATGTACCCCGTCCTCGTCGACCCACAGCTTGCTTTTGACACTCTGCAAACCATGCTCGAAGCACGCGAAGATGTTCGCATGCAGCAGGACCAAACAACGGGCGCAGTGACGGTGCTCGGTCGATCAGAAGATCACCAACTCGTTGTGGAGACGCTGGAAGCAATTTCAAGTGCTGTCGATGGTGGGTTTGCGATTATCCCCTTAATCAACGGGGATCCCGCTGAATTCATCTTGGTCTTGCAAAACATTTACCAAAAAGGGATCGATGACGAATCGGGACCTGTGTTGTTGGCCAACTCGGTTTTGAACCACATCATTGTTCGCGGCACGCCGCAAGAGGTTGCAAGCGTTAAAGAGATCGTCTCGCAACTCGACAAGGAAGCAGTTCCTGTCGCAATGGGTCCTCGAACGAACACTCGCATCATCCCGATGAGTGATCGAGAGATGGACGAGTTCGCGCCGATTCTTCCTGACCTTTTACGGTCTGCCGGCCGCGTTAACCAACTTAACGTGATCATGCCTGAGGACCGAAAGGACCTTAAGGGAAGCCTTGAAAAACAAGGAACTGCACCTGCCTCACTGGATCCGTTTCAAAACTTCCTTAAGGAACTTGATGTCCCAGCAAGCAAACCGGACCAAAGTCGTCGCGGTTTACCCAAACAAAACCAAACCGGTCAGCTCGGTCTTTTTAACAACGAGACTGCTTTCTTGGCGTCAAGTCTGCTCGGCGTGAACACGATCACTCTCGGTGGATGGGTCTCACCCCAAGAGCCGGCATCAACTCAGGACGCGACGGACGTCGGAGCCGATCCCACCAAACGTCAGAGCTCGCTTGATTACCAACCACCAAGCCAGGCTAAGAGTGTTCCCGGAGCACCTATCTCGGCAAAATTTTCTAATGGAAATCTTATTCTAGATTCAGAAGACCTCGACGCTTTAGATGATTTGGTCTACGAAATTCAAAACCGAATCGGCAACTCTGGAATCATTCAACAGCCCACTTTTTTCTTTCTTAAGCATCGCCCTGCAGACCAAGCCATGCAGTTTATTGAAGGCTATTACGGATTGGCCGATAGCGGCGGCGGTGGCGGCGGTGGTGGAGGTGGAGGAGTCGGTGGACTAATGGGTGGAATGATGAGCAACATGCTTGGGGGTGGCGACATCCTGGGTGATTTGCTCGGTGGCGGACTCGGCGGCGGAGGTGCCTCGGGGGAAAACCTTGAAGGTGACGTACGATTTGGTGTCGATATGCCGTTCAACTCGCTTTACGTCACCGGTGCAACCGACAATGACCTTGATAGCATCAACAACCTAATTGAGCTCCTCGATCAACCCGAAGCCCCGCAAACATTCAACACGCTCGGAGAATTCCGGACGATTGACATCATCCATCGCGACCCCCAAGAGGTGAAGGACCTGATTGAGCCCCAACTTGGGGACTTACTCGATTCGG
>JAQWLH010000297.1 GCA_029247405.1 Mariniblastus sp. | reverse complement strand
AGCGCGATCCACGAACAACATGACGATAAGATTGACTTGTTCTACCAAATGGTCAGCCTTACCTTCCCAACGATTTCAAATGGAAACTCCAATGGGGTCTCCACCCACTGCAGCCCGCAAGCCCAATTAAGCGTTGGTCATTACATTCCTGAGCGTTGGACGGATGCTCTTTCTTTTAAACGCCCAGCTTCGGTTCAGGTCTGCTGCGAAAATGGTATGGCTTTTATTGACTTACCTTCAAACCTCATTTGGTTTGACGATGCTGGCCAACACACCGAATCCTTGGAATCAGAACGCGCAGTTGGTGAACAAATGCTGGACCGGTTTCATCGAGCCGTTACCAGTTTGATCCGTAAAACGACGGATCCACACGACGCTTATCGTGCAATGAAAATCGTTGTTTCAGCCAATGAAAGTGCAAATTCAGGCAATCGCGTGATGATTGACTACAACGACTAGTTGCCTATGCCCCGACATCATCACCCTAATCCGTCCCAAACACGTTCCACTTGAGCCGAGACACACGACTGACGTTATCAGTTTAAACGGATCTTGCAATGAGAACAGACTTGGTAGCTTCGACGGATTAACAATCCAATGAAGCAAAACACACAAGTCGTCATAAATAGTACCCCAAACACAATCCAACCGACTTGGGAAACTTCAGACTTCCACCGCGGCGCGTTAGTTGTCTGGCAATAGGGACAAACAAAACGGCCTGCTTGCCCGCGATTCAGCGGCATTACTTGTGAAACAACCTGAGCAACTCCGGAAGTATTCAGCGGCTCCGGTTTGGGTGCATAACTTTGGACCGGCGCAGTCGAAGGAGGTAGGGTCGTATCAACGCCAATCGAGTCGCCGTGACGCTCCATCGTTATATCGTGCATTGCCCCTGACCTATCGGCAGGAGGTGACGGCTCAAGAAGCCGAAATCGGTGCGCACAATGCGGGCAGGCGACGTCGTAGCCGACCTTTTCCGCAGACGTCTGCATTATCGTCTGGCATCTTGGGCAAGAAAAACGAACTTTGTCCATTGTCTTCCGCGTTAAAAGAGAAAAGCTAGATCCATTATTAACGATCCAGCTTTGTAATTCACGGATTGTCAGGAAATATTGGAGGAAATATTGAAGCGACCTCCAAGATTATTCCAAACGCCTCACATCAAGATCGTTTTCAGCTGGCAAAACGACCTCAGGAATTGTCGATGCACCGGTTTTCGCGCTTCCGCCTTCTCCAATCAGCCGCAGGGAAGGCTCGTCCAATTCTTCCGACGACTTGCGGGTCGGGTCCTCCGACAACGGTAGTTCTTTGCCAAAGTACTTTCCGAGTGGACTGGCCAATAAGGCCGGTAAAAGAATCAAATCTCCTACCAGAGCCATGCAAAGCAAAAAGAACATTAGAACGCCAAATCGTTGCGTTGGCGTAAAGGTACTGAGGGCAAACGCCGACAATCCTAAACCACCAATCAATGTCGTTTGAGTCATGGCAGTTGCCACGCGGTCGTATGCAATTTTGATTGCGGCTTTTCGGCGATGCCCCTGCGCGAGCGCAGTTCGGTACCAATTTAAGTAATGAATGGTATCGTCAACAGCGACCCCCATCGCCACACTGGCCGTCATCATTGAACCAATATCGACAAGGAATCCATCGACCGTTCCGCCGAACCAGTCATTCATGTGACCCAAGAATCCAAACACAATTACAACTGGAAAAACATTTGGCAGCATTGAGATCATGCCACCCCGTATGTTGATCACATTATTCGGACCAAAAGGGGAACTCCAATCCCGCAACAGCAACATCATCACGCAAGAAATCATGATGAACGCTAACGCAATACTTTCTACTAAACTCTGTAGCAACGAACGTTGAGCCTTGTAAACGATCGGCACAATTCCTGTATAAATCGCCGCGACATCAATCTCTTCGGAAAGCTGTTTATCATCTTTCATTTCCTTCGCCGTCAAAAACCCTGGCATTGGAAGTTTGGTTCGTTGATCGACTTTGTAAACGTGATTTCGACAATCCACCAACGTCGCTGATTTTTCCTCAACTCGTTTTTTGATCAAATCGAGGTCAAACAATTCATCGTCTTCGATCACAACAACACAATCGAACTTCCCGACGAATTCACCAAACTTCTCTCGGTCGTAGAGGATCTCATACTTCTTTGGATTTTTCCGTGCCTGATCCGGATCAATCCAGCGGTAATACTTCGAACTGCTGCGTCGCGTGATCCCTCGATTTTCCATCAAGTCCTGAAACGTGTTCGAAAACAGGTAGGTCTGGTCGATCAAATCCGCAACGGTTGCACCCTCGGCCACTTTTTGTCGAACGTTGCCTTGATGCAAGTCGGGATCGCGGGCCAAAACCAGCACTCGGGCCTCATCAAGCGACTTTTCTTTTAACTGGAACTGAAGCGCCTTAAGAAGTTTTGTCCGATAGCGATAAGCCGCCATGATCGGTTCGACAACAGCCTTAAGATCATTAACGAATTGACCGTAGTCAACGTTATTGAGCGCCGCTAAACGTATGCTGACCCGCCACATCTCTCGCAAGGCACGTTCTGGATCTGCCAGGTCCTTCTCTCGCTCTTCGCGTTTCAAATTCGAGCGACCCACGATCGCAAAATAATCCTGCTCAAGCATTTGGTCGAGCTTGCTGTACAACGCGGAACTAAGCTGCTTTCGTTTCGGGGATTTCTCTTGAGAATCAATTCGGTAAAGCGGGGTAAAGACATCCATTGACATCCCGGACCCCACGATTCCCATACCGTCGGGGCCAAAATAGCGTTCCAAACCACGCCGAATTCGACGCGACAATTCAATTCGCTCAAGCATGGAATAGCGAAGATCGTTTTCCATCCGGTGCTCGGTCGAGAAATTGTAAACGACGTTTTCCATCGCATCTTCGACAGTCGTTCCCTCTGGATGTTTAGCGAGTTCGATCGCTTCCAAGCGTTCTTTTTCGGCTTGGAGGAAAGGCTCTTTCTGCTGCTCCCGATTAAAATAAGGGGCGATATCAGCTGGAACCAACTCACCTAAATTCCCTTCGAGCCAGCGGTAATCATCAAGGATCTTTGCGTCTTTATCGAACAACTTGAGCAACTGCACCGTCGTTTGAATCTTCGTAGCACCAATGGCAAAAAAGATAAGCAAGGCAACCGACGTGGTTGTCACCAGCCAATGATTGCGAATTACCCAATCACCAATTCTCGACCACACTCGACCCACCGCCGCACTCAAGGAGGATTCTTGGGCCAATTCCTCTTTGGTTCTTTTTAAATACCCCGGCTTCCAAACCCAAAGGGCACTCGGAAGGTAGGTAAACAACAGTGCTACGGTCGCCATTACGGCAATCGCCGAAAACAAACCAAACTTGTAAATCGGAGTCAATTGGCTGGTGGTTAATGAAATCAACCCCAAGGCTGTGGTAAACGCGGCCAAGGTGCAGGGAAACCAACTATGGTGAATCGCTTTTTCCACTGCCAATTCGGGTCCGTCTTCGTAGCAGGCGTCGCGGTAGTAATTAACGATATGGACCGCACTGGAGAGCGCGAGCACGTAGACCAGTGACGGCATCGACATCAAAATCGCATCCATCTTTTGGCCTGAGAACCAGACGTAGGCTAAACTCGATATGGCCGCCACGCCACCCACGAAAAACAGCATCAACGCGACTCGCACGCTTCCAAAACTCAAATACGCCAATGCGAGACCGATAATAAGTGAAAGACTGGCCAAGCGAACCAAAGTGCTGGTTCCTTCTTCGTCGATCGCAACATTATCACTGGGTGGTCCGCCCATTTTCACGTTCTCTGGGTCGATGCCACACTCGCCGGTCGCTATTTCTAAAATTCGACCGCGGGCCTTACCAAGAATTGGCCGACCAATCGCGCGGGCCATCTCTTCGATGATCGGTTCATTTAGGGTGACCACCAAACAGGTTTGTCGCGGCGGAGCTTCAAGATCGAACTCAAACCAAAGTGAGTACCATAGCTCAAGCTTCTCTGACCCTTTGGCATCAAGAAGATTGGTCATCTTCCCGTCAAATTTTTCTTTAACTGCCAGAGAAACAAAATCGTCAAACGTTTGGCGATAGTGAGGTAAAGATCGCAATGCAGTTTGACGCGTTTCATCCACGTGCTGCAACAAAGACTCAAACGTCCAGTTAAACGTTGCTGCAGGAGTCGGCCCAAATAGAGCACCGGTTAAACGCTTATGCGCTTCCATTTTGGCTTCGATTGTGCTTTTGTCGTATTCGCCAAACGCACCAATTCTCAGCGTCCCGTCGGGGCCTGCCATCTGTTCAAAAATATCGGGTCCGGAGATTACCGATTTGAAAGGTCGGCAGCAAAGCTTTTGAGGATCTGCGTAAAACGGATTTTCAATGCCCGCCGCATCATCCGGTGGCGCTCCGAAACTCCGGATGAAGGTTCCGTTGGCTTCGTTCTTTCCGTTGACCATTCGCTCAAGAGAACGCTTGGCACCTTCGACAATATTGTTTTGACCTTCCCAGCGATACAATGCACCCATGCGATTGATAAAGTACCACTGACCCTCTTTGCCCATCAGCCACTTTTCCTGACCTTCGCCCCACGCTTCGTGGTAGTCGTCGGCGTACAACAGGCCTAGTTCGTCGCCCTTGCGGTGCGCTTGAAGCTCTTCTTCATTTTGAGCTTCAATTAAATACTTTTCACCCTGAAGCGATTCATCCTCAATCTTGCGTCGGAAATTCGTATAAGTTGGATCGCCCTCTTTACACCAAGGCCCGCTAACAACAACAAACTGATCTCCGCCATCGAAGTACTTTCGAAACTCTTTCAGTTCAATAGTCTCGGCGTAATGGTCGGGCAACCAGTCAGCCACATCGTTTTTCATCTGGTCCATTCCCAGCCGGGCCCCTCGCAATGCGAACGGAAGCAGGAAGAAGACCGTGCATAGCAGCAACATGGCGACGCTGCCAAAGAATGGCACGTGACTCGAATAGAAACGCTTGACCATAAATATTTTGATGGCGTCAGCGGAGACTGACCCAGTTTAATAACGAAACATGACCGAGACTGACGGTCCGGATGACTTTAAAAGAGTACCGGATTTGCCTATCGAAAGTCCACGTCAAAGCATCCAAATTCCGCCCTGATAGCGGCCCGATCAGCCGAAATCGTTAAGGTTTATGGGTCATTCCAGTCAAATCGTTGTCACGACCGCCGAATTGTCCCCGTTTTGGTTGGGCTTTTGGGCGTTGAGCGACCTTTGAGATCGCAGAGATCAAGCCTATTTGAGATGAAAACCAAACTCTCATCGCCTGCTTAAGCCTCGATTCCGGACTCAACTTCGAGCCCCGTGCCGTTAAGCGTTGCCCACGGAAGAACGCCGCGGTGCATCATGATTTAGCTTTTCAAACACCCGCCAAGACTTAAAAGTCAACAGGCAAGCCATCCGTCGAAGCAGCGTTTGTGCAGAAACCGTCTCTAAAGCCGGAGCCGCCTGGCTCACACGAGTGCTTCGACTTTTCAGTTTCGCTACCACCGTTGTACGGCATTAGCCAGTAGGAGACGAAACACTGACAACACTGTTTCCCGCGATCAAGCTCTCTCTTCGAAGCTTAGTCCAATGAGATGAACTTCGCGAATAGGTGATGGGCCTGGCATTCCCCTCCAACCGACCGAGTGATGGGCTAGTCGTTCGCTGTTGGATTCAATGGATTGGAATAAGCGTGCATCCTCTGGCGGAGGCCGGATCCCCTTGAAACTAACGTATGCTCCCGACGCTGCACCAATGACCAGCGACGCAATTAAGACGATTGTTGGTAGTAACAGCGTCTTGCCTTGCATGAATCCGTAAACAATACACCAGACAAACCCAGTTAAAATACAACCGATTCCGTGGCCCGGTTTCTGCATGAACGCAACGATCGAAATCCACAGCCCCATACCAAAGTACAAACCACCTGAGGCAAGCAAACTGATAAACGCTGAATTAATGTAATTACCAATCGTGTCCATCATAAAGATAATGACCAGCCCGATCCCGATCAGGATGGCACCAATGATAAAAGCAACACCCGCGATCAAAAATGAATCTGCACCATCGCCAAAATTCTGTCCGTCGGCGGTAACTGGCACATCGTCAATCTCTTTCTCCGCCTTTGCCATGATCCGATCAGCGTCGCTCATCGAACTCTCGGCACCAGCATCGATATCATCATCGAACGCTTCTGTCTCTAATTGATCGCCGGTTTCCTGGTTGTATCCACACTCGATACAAACGACCGCCCCCGGCTTTAGCTCCCCACCACAGTTCTCACAAACGGGGCCGCGGGCAACCGCACGGACGTTCTGCTCGTCTAGAAGATCCAAAAGAGGATTGTGAGCAACCGGTGCAGCTTTGGGTGGCTTGACAGAAACAGGGGCAACTTCCGCAGGTATGGTAATCGGCTCTTTACATTTTGGGCACTTTACACGGCGTCCCGCGAGGGAATCCTTCGCCGAAAAACCGCCACCACAACTTGAACACTTAACCTTGATCGACATAGCCCGCCTTCATTGGAAATTCCAATTTTCCTTCGAATTTTGATAAACCGCTTCTATTCCATTGTGTTAAGCCCAAGCGATTTGGCAACCGCCAAGATTTAGGACGCCCCAATGATGCAAGAGTTTAAGAAAAAACCAACCATTGAAAGCGAATTTTCCGATTAATTGACGGGCAACGGCGGACCTTTTCAAGTTTTTCCCTCTGACGCGGTCCTCTTTGGGGCAGAACCGCCAATGGTTGCTGCCAATCTGTCACAGTCATTTCTGCTTTCCAAGCTGAGTTGCTCGGTCAAACTGAGCCAGTGAACAGGTCGGCCCGCAAATTTCTCGATTATGTTGCCGTTTATGGCGGCTTCCTACGACTTTGATGCCCTAAATTCACCCGAAAATCGGCCGATTGCGGAGTTTTAGATTTAATCTCAACCTCTGGAACTTGATTACTCGGTTTGGCGCGCCAGTTGCCTATAGGGGACTATTCATTTTTCAAGTCCGCAAAAATGTCAGGCTGAAGATGCGATTGGGCATCGGGAAGCCAACAAAAAATAAATAATAACCGACCAATTCCAGGAGATTTTCCCATGGCCGTGGCTGCAAAAAAGTCATCAAAAAAATCAAAAAAGGCAACCAAACTCCAGCCTCTTGGCGAGCGAATCGTGGTTGAGCGGGAAGAGTCTCTCTCCCAGACTTCAGGCGGGATTTTTCTTCCAGGCTCGGCCCAAGACAAACCCTCTCGGGGAGTTGTTATTGCGGTCGGAGATGGACGCTTACTCAAAGACGGATCGAAGAGCCCTCTTCAAGTCAAACCAGGAGACCAGGTTCTGTTTACGTCATATGGCCCAGATGAAATCAAAGTTGGCGAAGATGAGTACCTTCTGATGCGAGAAGATGACGTTCTCGCAATCATCGAGTAGTATTCGCCCCAAGCGACCTTATTAACACAAAACATCCCAGAACATTTAACCTGAAATCAGGAGCTATACCATGGCAAAGATGATTGCCTTTGAACAAGAAGCCCGTGAAGCAATTCGTCGTGGCGTTTCTAAACTTGCCCGCGCTGTCAAAGTCACGCTTGGCCCAAAAGGCCGAAACGTCATTTTGCAAAAAAGCTTTGGCTCACCCACCGTCACCAAAGACGGCGTGAGTGTTGCCAAGGAAATCGAACTGGAAGACACCTATGAAAACATGGGAGCCCAGATGGTTCGTGAAGTCGCCAGCAAAACCAGTGATGTCGCTGGTGATGGAACAACAACCGCAACCGTTATGGCCGAAGCGATCTTCAACGAAGGTCTCAAAGCAGTCACTGCCGGCGTCAACCCGATTCAAATGAAGCAGGGCATCGAAACCGCCGTCACCGACATTTGCGACAAACTGACGAAGATGTCGATCAAGATTAAGAACAAGAGCGAGATGGCTAACGTCGCTTCTATCGCGGCCAACAACGACGCTGAAATCGGCGATCTTCTGGCTTCTGCGATGGAAAAAGTCGGTAAAGACGGAGTTATCACTGTCGATGAAGGCAAGAGCCTCTCAACCGAAGTCGAATGGGTCGAGGGAATGCAGTTTGATCGCGGCTACCTATCGCCGTACTTCGTCAATGAAACTGGCTCAATGGAATGCGTCCTCGAAGATGCCTACGTTTTGGTCTTCGAAAAGAAGATTACCAACATCAAAGACCTCGTTCCACTACTGGAGCAAGTTGTTCAGCAAGGCAAGCCCCTCTTGATCATCGCTGAGGATGTCGAAGGCGAAGCCCTTGCAACTCTCGTTATTAACCGACTTCGTGGAACATTTACTTGCTGTGCAGTTAAAGCTCCCGGCTACGGTGATCGCCGCAAAGCGATGATGGAAGACATCTCGATTTTGACCGGTGGAACCGCCGTCTTTGACGCCCTCGGCATGAAACTGGACCAACTAGGTTTGACCGAACTTGGTCGTGCCAAGAAAGTCATTGTTGGCAAAGACGCAACAACGATCATTGAAGGTGCTGGTAAGAGCACTGAAATCAAAGGACGTATCGACCAGATCCGTCGTGAAATTGAGAACACTTCCAGCGACTACGATCGAGAGAAATTGGAAGAACGTCTTGCCAAACTCGCCGGTGGAGTTGCCAAAGTAAACGTTGGTGCGGCCACTGAGAGTGAGATGAAAGAAAAGAAGGCTCGAGTCGAAGACGCATTGCACGCAACCCGTGCTGCTGTTGAGTCTGGAATCCTTCCTGGCGGTGGCGTGGCGATGCTTCGTGCCTCAAGCCAAGTCAAACCTTCGGAAGAACTTTCTGAGGACGAGATCACTGGCTACAACATCGTTGTCAAATCTTGCCGTTCACCTCTCCACATGATTGCATCAAATGCTGGCCAAGACGGCGGCATCGTGTGCGAAAAAGTCCTCGGTGGAAAGGGCAACTTCGGTTACAACGCGTTGACTGATGATTACGAAGATCTCGTCAAATCCGGTGTCATCGATCCAGCCAAAGTCACTAAGACCGCACTCTCAAACGCAGCCAGCGTTTCAACGCTCTTGCTAACCAGCGACGCTCTGATTGCTGAAAAGCCAAAGGCGAATAAGGGTCACGGACACGGTGGCGATCACGACATGTATTAAACCTCTCGAATTTCAAACGGGTTTGACGTTTGTATTTCGATTGAAAACACTGAGACCACTCGGTGAACATAAAGGGCACACCACCATCGGCCCTAAAACCTGTCGCGGCCACTTAACCTCGACTTGAACGATGGAACAAATAGAACGCCGGTCAATCTTATTGGCCGGCGTTTTTTTATTGCCCCCAAAGTGTTTCGAAAATCTTTCCCGTTGCTAAACACCAACCTCGGGGCAACGCAAATCACCTCAATCGGCATCTGAGATATGAGCCTCTCTTTCGCCCCTAAGCTCTCAGTGTTAACCAACTCTTGTGAGGATAGGCTGCGAAAGGGGAGTTAACCTTAAGGAGAACTGGGGCATTAATGAAAATTCGACTCCATCCCCTGCAATGTTCACTAACTGGGAGAATCACCAACACAAGGGTTAGTTCCGATGAATCACGGATCCAACATTTTATCCGTGGGTCGAGGTGCTGTTTGACTTGTTTAAACAGCAACTGATGTAGAACTTTCTACCGATGGCGCACTTTCCATATGGATTTTTGATTGGTTTGGAGCCCTCGAACGAGCTGCCCCCACTTGAATAACCTATTCTTGGAAGATTCAACGCGAGACTCCTCCGGGTGATTCATTGGCCCTTGAATTCACACCGAAGTATACTGAGACCTGCCAGAATAGTTAAATAGATTACATTTAAACCCGATATTGGCTTCGATGTCTGCAGGCAAAAAACCAAAAACGCAATCACCTATTTTAAATTGTGCGTACAAACTCGGCAAATAGGTACTCTAGAGCGTCGGATTGTAGCGGTTTTGTGTTTTAAATCACTCTAAATAACGTAGATCCCCAATTTGATTGAAAATTTGAGAGCGATTTCCAGCCAAGTCTTGTTTAGCGAGTAAAGTTGGAGGCAAGGTGACCTCAACTTCACTCTCAACTAAGCTAAGGAAGCAAAATGTTCAAACTGATTTTCCCTGCGATCATGTGTGTCGCTCTTTGTTGCCCAATGGTCGGCAACGCTCAAGATTGCTGTGCTCCAACACCATGTTGTGCACCAGCCCCTGCTCAAGATTGCTGTGCTCCGCGTACACGCAAAAAATTGTGCCTCGTCGACGTTCAGCGAACTGTTTGCAAACGATCGTTCGTTTGCGTAACTGACGAATGTGGATGCACGAAGCGTAAAATGGTCAAGACACAGCAATGTGTAACTCGCAAAAAGCTCGCTTTGGTCGACGTTCCTGTTGATCCTTGCAAGCGAAGTTGCTTGAAGAACCTCGGCTCTCGTATGCGTGCAAGCATGTCACGTGGCTGTTGCCAGCCGGATCCATGCTGTGGTTCATCTATGGAAGCTGCTCCAATGGAAGCTGCTCCAGTGGAAGCTGCTGCTCCAGTCGAGCCGGTTGCAGAGTAACTCGCCAACCGCGTGAATTGAAACAACCAAAACACCAGCTCGTTGAGCTGGTGTTTTTTTATGCGCTCACTGCAACTGTCCCGCATCCAGGTGGAATGAGAACCAACACAACACGCACCACGCATTGTTTTATATTTCCAACAAATCATGCCCCAAACAGCCTCCATCGGCGTAGCATTAAAACGCGCTGCTCATCACCTCCAAAAAGCAATCCAGTATAATCTCGCAAGGTTCATTCGACCTTTTATGTGCCTAACGAGTTGTTAAAGATTTGTCGTGATCGGCAGCTTTCCTGACATTCGAGTGGCCGAGTATCACGGTACGATTGAAAATAATGCTATACGACTTGAGGAAACCAAATGGAAATTCGGGACTTGTTCGTTTCTATGGTCGCGAT
>JAQWLH010000290.1 GCA_029247405.1 Mariniblastus sp. | reverse complement strand
GTTGAGATTCGCTCACCAGAACTGAATTTGGAATTGGATAAAGCCTTCAGTGATATCAAGAAACTTGAGAAGCTTAAGGAAGCAAAACAAATTGTGCTGAACCAAAACTCAAGCGGCAATTCTGATCCGAGTTTGGTGGCGAAATTGGCAAGCGAGATTTCAGATCTTGACTTTCAAATGGCGAACCTGGAAGAACAAAAAAGACATCTGACCCTAAAGCGAGAAGAATTGAAAATATCCAGCCCGATTTCGGGCCAGATTACGACTTGGCAGGTCAGAGAAAATTTATCAAACCGTCCAGTACGCTGGGGGGATCCCTTGTTAAACATCGCTAAACTCGATGGCGATTGGCAACTGATTTTTCGGGTGCCCGAGCGTAGGATCGGCTACATTCTTGATCGCCAGGATCAACTTTCATCAGATGAGCCGTTAGAGTTGGAGGTCTTTTTGGAATCCAGTCCAGACAAAAAATTCCGAGTCACTGTGGTTTCCATAGACCAATCCACCGTTCGTAATCCGGAGCTTGGACCGATCACTTTTTTAAAGTGTGCAGCTCCACCAGAATTGTTGGCCAAACGGCAAGGTGCAACCGTTTCTGGCGATGTTGATTGCGGTAAGAAGTCAATTTGGTTCGTCTGGACCCGTGAAATGACGGATGCGATTCGAAGGCGATTTGTTTGGTAGCTTGGTTCGTCTGCTCGAGAAAACGATCCGGGGTGATAGCCGCGATCAGTTTCGTTCGGTGTATCTGCAACGGCAGCGGTCGCAAAAAATATTTTTCATCGCTGGAACGCTCTCAGGCTGACTATGTTCTTGGCGACCCATCAAAGCTTACCTTCAATCTGACGGCGTGGCCGTTTTCCAGATTAAGATCTTGCTTTTGTCGGGCTTTGACTCGCTCGATACGATGTCGCTCTTTGCGGTGGTTGCTTTAAAAAATCGCACAAAACTGATGGGTGATTGGTGTCGGTTCTGTAGACCAAAGAGTTCGCGTTCCTGGGTTCGGTTGAGGGTTGCTGGAATTTCGGTGCTGGCAGATGATTCTGAATTCCAAATGGTGAGTTGGCCATTGTCGGAACCCGTTACCACGCGCTTGCCGTCCTCTGAGATGTCCCCCGTTACGATTCGTCTGCCATCGACGTGCTTGAGGATGAAATGGCTCCACGCGTTGTTTTTACGATTGAGTACGTGAGCTGTTCCTGCGTCAGGGACGGTTGCCAATAAAGTCCGAGATTGAGCTGCATAGAAAATTTCTGAGATGGGTGAATCGGCAATCTCCACGCTGGAACTTAGGCTCCATTGCCCGTCTTCGAGTTGGTGCAGTTCGACGATTCCGTTTTTTAAACCTAACGCAACTTCCTTGGAACTTGAACTCCATGAAATCGAAACGATGGGTGATTTAGACTTGGCTTGAAAAGTCGAGAGTTTCGTTCCGGAGATTGGATTGACTGTGTGAACTAGATTTGAGTCTAGTGGAACAGTGATTAATGTTTTTTCATCCGGCGATAGTCGGCAGGTTTGAAACAGACCGGGGATGATTCCCGCTGGCTGTGCGGTTGCTTCGAGGAGTTTCCAAAGCCGAATAGTACCCTGTTCTAAAGTAATGCTGCGATCGCCAGCAGTTGCGTGATATTGGATTCGCGGTTGTGCGAAGACACGGATTTCACCAACCGTTAAATCAGAATTGATTGAAAGTGTATTCCAGTCCCTTTGGGTTGAACGGCTCTTGTTTTTTGTTGTCGTCTGTAACGTTAGCTTTCCCTTGTTTTCCTCAATTGTCTCGACTTTTCGGAAGCGACCATCGAAGATAGATTTCAACTTAGATTCAGTAAGCACGGACTGTCGTCGTTTGGACTCCATTGACCACCTGTCTATCGCTGAGTCATTACTTTTAATCTGGGCCCGGTTGTTGACGATTAAAACCGTTACTGCGTCCGTCTCTCCAAACTTTGCGTATTTCGCTGACTCAAAGTTGGCGATGATTTTTCCATTTTTTAAATCAGTAAGGACAATCCCCGTGTCTTGATTAGCGTTGGACACGGCGCGAGCCAGAATCAGTATTCTATTTTCTCCCATCACACGGGCATCAAATAAGTTCGGCTCGTTTTTGTCGTAGGCGATGTTTTGGGTGTTAAATCGCTGGGATTTTTCTGGAGCATTCAGATCAAAAATGTCAATTCGGTCTTTCCAACTCACCAAAAAACGTGTGCCTGGATTCACGAATTTAATTGAGCTGATTGGACTACGAGCGAGATCCGGGTTGGCTTTTGTCAGCTGCATTCTCTCTCCGGTGCGAGTGGACCACGCGAAGACGCCAACTTTCCCGCCAATCACCCATTGGCCATCCGGTGAAAGTTTAAAAGCAAGGAGTTCTTTTTGGGTTCCCGTTCCAAAGATGTCTTCTGCGCCGTAGTCGACCGTGCGAATCATACGGTCCAGCTCAAGGTTCCAGAGATGAAACTCAGGCTGGTTGCCGTCAGTGACGACCAATGCTGTCTTACCATCGTCGGAGATGTCAAGTCTTGTGATTTTTTCGCTCAATTGCTGGCTTAATTGGGTCAGCACTCGCTCAAGTTCGCCCGATTGCCGGTTGAATTGATAGAGATGGTCGTCTTTGGTTTGTGCGAATAGATAACGGTCCGTCAGAACGTGTTGATTCCAAGCCGTGACCTGCCATTGAACTCGTTTCCCGGATCGTTCAACTGAAACCTGTCCCAGGTCAGTTCCAATCGCAACTTGTCCGGTGAGTGGAGAGCGTGAGATAGTAGTTGCCGCTGCGACGTCGGAGGTCGTTGACTTGCCAATTTCGACTTCTTCGACCTCCTTCTCAAAGGTCGCCAAATCTGTCTTGAGAATTTCTGCGTCTGCGCCGAGTGACACAGAAATAATAACATGGTCTTCGAACGATTGCCCCCGTTTAAGCATGCAATCATCGATGTCGTAGGCGTGTCCACCAAACGATGTGGGGGTTTGGGTTTTCCAATTCCATAATGTCACTTTACGATCCTGACCTGCTGTGACGAGAAGATCACCATATCGACGAACACGACGTGCCATTTTATTGAGTTGTGCTACTGAACGAACCGAATCCCTTTTGGCAGTGGAAGTCTGAATGAACTGGGTCGAGGACGTCGGGACACGTAGACGCCAACTGACTAAAGAGTAGGTTCCCGATTGAGAATCTCTTGCACTGGCCACAATGGATGAACCGGATGGATTTTCGAAATCGGCGGCATTGAGTCCTGTCGGGGATGTGTCAATCCAGAGAAAACCTGTGTCCCGTTGTTCGAATACATGGACCACTTGTTCCATCGGCAACGCATCGGGATGTGTCGTCAGAATGCGTTCGCCGTTTTCAGAGAAGGTTGCGCGTGAAAACTTTGGCAGCTGCCCATTCGTAACGATCAATTTTACATCAATTGGCGACCAGTTTTTCCAAATCATGAGTTCCTTTTCGGTGACGTTCCCGGAGCTCTTACGGATTTTAGATGGAATGCCAACCGAGAGAAAGCTTGAGTCGTCGCGGCTGAATTCAAGTTGTGAAATGGTTAAGCTTTGTGCGTCTAATTGTTGTGTCAGAAGGGGGGCAGCTAGATTTGCCAAACTATATATCTGGATTTTTCCTGGTTTCAATTTCGAATCTGCAGGCGTGGCGATGGCGATTTGTTTTCCGTCACTTGAGAGGGCTATGGCTGTCACACCTCTCACCGGGATTTTCGCAATGGCTTGATCGAATTGCCGGGTTGCATGGACTTCGACTTGCTCGTCCGACACCAAGGCGAATCGAGAACCGTCGGCCGAATTCGCGAATGCAAGGAGTGGTTTTGCGGGAAAGATAGCTTCGATTTCTCGGTGGGCAAGTAGATCGAGACGTGCGATTTCCCATGGCGTTTTGTCAACAAACCGGTCGATTAGTTCCCGCGTTTCGCGGTAGTCGCCGGACTGGAGTTTTTGAACCGCATTGGTCACATCACTTTTGTATCTTAAGAACTTTGATGATTCGTTTAGCTGAGTGACTTGCTGGTTGAGTAACCTTTTCTGTTCAACCAGTTGCTTGGTTTCGTTTTTAAACCTTTTCTTTTCGTCAGCCAGTCTTGCTGAGTTTCTTTTTTGCTCGGCCTCCAGTTCGACGTCATATTGAAGCTTTTTTTGGCTAAGTTGGTTGTCAAACTTGACTTTTTCGGCGACCAGTTGTTTTCCCAGTTCTGCTTGTTTTGCAGTCAGTTGTTGATCATATTCGGTTTCGGCCTGCTCCAATTTGACGGCGAATTGTTTGATCTCGGCGCGGTTTTTTGTGACCTCATCTTTGAGTGGTTGGACCTCTTTGGCAATCTTGTTCTTCTCGATTTCAATATTTTCTTTTTCGATTTCCGCTTCTCTTGTCGCTTCTTCTGCTTTCTCCTGCTTGGTGACAGCGACGTCGGCCTTGCCAATCAATGTGATGTTTTGTTGAATCATGAATCCATTGATCAGAATGCCAATGGCAATCGATGAAGCTAATCCAACTGCAAGATATTGGACGAGTTTTTTTCGTCGGTCGCGTTTTGATTTTCCCGATTTTAACTCGGCTTTAATCTCATTTTCTTCGTTGGTCTTAGAGCCCTTGAGAATCCCAATCCCCAGGTCGAAGTTTTGATCTTTAAGGGCGAGTCTGGCGCTGCTGAGTCTCGCATCCAGAAGTCCTTCTTCGGAAAGTGCGTTGCCACTCCATTTTTCGAGTGATTCTTCAAATCCAAATCGAGCGCGTTGGAATCCGTCATAATTTGAATTTGCTTTTGCGGCGTCGAGAATGTCATTCGCTCGTTGACGAAGCTCGATGCTAGAAAGTCGATTTTCATAGATTTCGAGGGCCGCCAATAATGCCTCGACAGTTTCGATCGGTTCTTTTTCACCCAGGCGCATCGCGGTTAAGGCGATCTGCATCAACTCGTCTGAGTCATGGGCTTCGTGACCCACAATCTTGTTTTTGGCAGCCAGTCGCATGACCTCGTAGGGGGATTCGTTTTTTTCTCGACAATGAGGTGGCGAGCCAGTGACGATTTCAAAAAGTAAAGCTCCGAGCAGGTAAACATCGGTTCGAAATCCAACTAATTGTTTTGCTGGTGAATGTTGTTTTTTGTCCAGTTGTATATCGCACCAATATTGCGCCATTTCAGGCGCGATATAAGCGGGTGTTCCGCCAGGCCGCATGGTAGATTCGTCGGAAAGATCGACGGCCTGCCCCCAATCGACCACTAGGACTTCGCCGAACTCACCCACCATGACGTTGTCAGGTTTCAGGTCGCAATGAAGAATGTTGCTGTCGTGAGCAAAACCGATGGCGTTGGCAACGTTTTTGAAGATGGCGAGGTTCTCACGACGTGATGCAGTGCGAATCGACTTGAGCCATGACTCTCCCCGAATTTCCTTCATGGCGTAAAACGGATTGACGCTACCATTGGGAGTGATAGTCAGGCCAATGTCATGGATTGGAACAATGTTCGGATGCTCCAACCTTCCAGTAAATTGGGCTTCACGCAGGAATTCATTTTTAAGTTTCAAACGCCTGGCTTCGGATACACCCTCGGGATCCTGTAGGACCTTTACCGCAACGCTCCTTTCTAAAGGAACTTGCATTGCCCGAAAGACAACGCCAAATGCACCAGCCCCCAAACGTTGTTTGACGGCGTAGTCTTGGATTTGACCGGGGTTCGATTCGCCCGAAATGGTTCTTGGTGGAATGATAGTATTCATCCCCTGTGAATACTGCTCGGCTGCCTCTAATGCAGCTTGGGGATTAATGATCGTGTTAGCTTGGCCCGTTGGGGGGACGACAACAGTATCGGCTTTTGAAATGGCCTCTGGAGTGACACCAATCGTGTCATTTTTTATCGAAAAATCATCATCAATTTCACGTTGCGTGCCCGTCTGGAGAGTCAGGTCGGCACTTCCCAAGGTTTTTCGATCATCGGTATCGTGATTGGGCAACGTCATCATTGGGTCAACTGGTTCATCGACCGGACGATCGGATAGCGTCATGGAGTCCTCATTAAGGGTGATCTCCGTCGTCTCAACTTCAAAATTAAAGTCTTCGTCTTCGTCTTCGTCCTCGTCCTCGTCCTCGTTACCTACGTCCTGAATTGTTTCAAAATCTCCAAGTGGGTCTGGAAGGTCGTCAAACTCATCGGAATCTTGACTTGGGTTTGATGAGCTGTCTTGGGAGGGGCTTACTTCGGAGGGAGCAGCGCCATCTTTGTTCTTATCCGCTCGGTGTTCAGGGTCGTCCTCTGCTGGTTCATTTTCAAACTCCGTTGGTTGCACTTGGGAGTCTTTAAGCAGCAACTTGGCCTGAGCAATTTGCCGTCGGATATCTTGTTGGCAATGCGGGCATGCAGTTAACTTTTCGATTAACTCAACGGTCGCTTTGCATTTTGGGCAAACTATTTGGGTCATGGGATTCGAATGTTTGGTTGAATATTATGCGGACTAGCCAAGGTGCCGTTTTACTTTGCGTTTTAGTCGGTCAAGCCGTGAGAATCCGACGATTGGAGCTTGAGATTCATGATTTAAAGATTCGTTGGATTCGGGTTTTGAAGATTCATGCGCGGTTGGTTTGTTTTTAGATTTTTTAACTAGGAGTGTTGCCATCAGCAGGCTTGCGGCAGACAGAGAGCTGCCCCTGTTGGGAGCCGTGACGTTAGAATTGTCTTGGCTGCTTGGAGGGGTGAGTTCAGCTTCATTTTGCTCCAGATTGGATGAGTTTAGCTTGGGGACGATTTCCATTTCTGAGTCAGAATCAGATAGGCCGGCTTCTGTCTTTGGCAGAGTTTCAGAATCGTTTTGGAGATTTAGGTTAGGCGATTCAGGCGATGGTTCTGGTTGCTCCTTTGAACCCTCAGAGGCGTCGATTGGTTCGGGTGTTGTCTCTTGCGCGTCGCCGGTCTTGTAGTGGTAAAAGAACAGTTCATCATCACGGTTGCGATAATCTTTAAAGACTTTGTACCAATAACCGGCTTCCGATTCCTGGTTTGTCTCAATGGCGTTGATGATTTTGTCGACTTCGTTCTCACCAATTTCCCCATCGAGTTTGAAGATTTCGGCGGACTCCGACTGGCCAAAATTTTGAGTTGGATCTTTGAGGCGAACATCCCCATCGCTGTCCTCTAATTCAGAGATCGGGATCACAACTTGGACCCATTTGAGTTCCCCCGTCTCGAAAGGTTGCACATCGCGAG
>JAQWLH010000207.1 GCA_029247405.1 Mariniblastus sp. | reverse complement strand
CGATAAGCTACAAACGCTTCGGCACTTCAAGATGATCCGGCCCCTTCGTCTAGCGGTCTAGGACTCCGGCCTTTCACGCCGGCAACACGGGTTCGAGTCCCGTAGGGGTCATTATTTGCGTCTCTAAACCCCGGTAATCTTTTGATTACCGGGGTTTTTTGCTGCCGCTCTTTGCTTTGAGCGATTCTTCAAACGCTCCGCTAAAGCTGACAGTTTTGGGGTTTTGCATAAAGCCGGCTCCAAGGCTTCGATGCTGGCTTCCGGTCGTGACGGAACTGATCAGCGATGTTCATGAAGTTGAGTACCGAACCGCTATCTTAAGGGCCGACGGTTGACTGAATGTATTCCCATCGACTGGACTCTTTTCATTCAGTGGAGAACGCTCATCGAATCAACATCGTATCTGAATAAGAATTCGAACCTCTTTGGCGGGCGTCTCGCTGGAGACATCGTTGAGTGTTGCGATTTCACCATGTGAACCTGTGTTCCTGTCTGGCGGGGATGGACGCAGTTGGTTTTTTAGCTTCGGGAATTAAGGGAAGCGAATGTTTGCTTGAGTGGTCGCTTCGAGACTCAAATAATGACAGACAAGAAAATATCATTGCAGCAGATTGCGCAAAACCAATTCGAAACAGGAATCGAGGCGGTGGTAGGCGCATGATTCCCGTGGAAACCTCAGCTGAAATAATTTGGTAAGATCGGCATCGACCTTAGGCGGTCTAAGGCATGGGCCATGATTTGTTTTTTTGAGAAAATGCTGTTTGATAATTCAAACAGGTTTTTTCTTGAAATCAGTTCGGTTACCCGACGAGAGTTACAGCTTCGAATTTTCAATCTTCTTTGGTTCGGTATGGTTTCTAATAACTCAATTCCAAGCGAAATCGAGCTTCGGCAAATTGGTGATTCTGATTTATTCGTCTCACCGGTAGCCCTTGGCGGATGGCCAATCGCTGGCATGACCAGTCTGGGAGTTAACGACGAGGACTCGCTAGCAACGATTGAAGCAGCGCTCGATAGTGGAATCAATTTCATTGATACTGCGCATTGCTATGGCATCCATGGAGAAAGTGAACGGTTGATTGGCCGGGCGATCAAAGGGTTCAGCAGTCGAGTCGTTCTCGCCTCCAAAGGTGGCCTTCACTGGGACGCCAATGGCGTGCGTCACTACGATGCTTCGCCCACAAGGATTGTCCATGAGTGCGATGAGAGTTTGCGCCGAATGGGCGTTGATCAAATAGATCTTTATTACCTTCATGCTCCCGACCCAAGTGTGCCAATTGAACAATCGGCACTGGCCTTTTTGAACTTGCTCCAAGCCGGCAAAATCCGGGCTGTTGGTGCGTCAAATCTCTCCGTCGATGAGTTGAAGGCGTTTCAGTCGGTTTGTCCTATTGCTGCGGTACAACCTCCCTACAACATGCTTCAGCGAAGTATCGAATCCAATGTCATTCCTTGGTGCATTGAAAACAACGTCGCTGTCATCAACTACTGGCCGTTGATGAAGGGGTTGTTGGCGGGAAAGATTCGACGTGGTCATCAGTTCGCGTCAAACGACAAGCGGCTCAACTACGATGTATTTCAGGGGCAAAAGTTTGAAGATGCACAAAAATTACTGGACGAGTTAGACTTGATTGCAGCACGCATCGGGAAAACCGTCGCGCAAATTGTGGTGAATTGGACTGTCCGTCAGCCTGGACTGACAGCGACCCTCTGCGGTGCCAAACGCGATTGGCAAATTCGTGAGACAGCGGGTGCGATGGGGTGGAATCTTGATGATGATGACATGGACCGGATTGGAGCAATGATTAGGTAATGTGCGAGAGTCCAGCGAACTAATGATTGCCAATAACTCACTCTAATATTTTAGATGTGTTTTGGAGGTTCAGCTTGGAAGCAAGTTCTAGTTTGCGCTGGCTAAAGAATTGACCATTTGTTTGCCGGTGCTCACAGCAAACTCTGCAAGCACCTGGCCAGTAATCCAGAATCCAACTCCAGCTGCTGCTGTTATCGGTCCGCCGATTGCCAAGCCGATCGCGACGGATGACGCGACTCCGACACGACGCCCTATTTGCTGCGATTCACTCTTTGTTTTGCCTTGTTTAGTCGCCACGATTTCAGCTGTTGCTTGGAGGGTATCGGCAGCACAAGCGACCAGCGATGGTGCTCGGGCGAGTCCCTTGACGGCAAAGCTAACGTGTTTCTTAGTAACTTGTTTGGTTAATTGATGAATAAAAGGTTTTGCTGCGATAGCAGAGGATTGTCTGGCTATGGTTTCGGCCCTCGTTACTTGAGGGCTGTCATTTTCACCACTTCGACACCAGTTCACAAAGTGTTCGCAGTTGTTGTTCCACAGATCATATCCCTTTTCTCCAATCCTCGAACGAGCACGATCAATCACTTCTGATTTCTCAAAAGCCAGTTTCGAATCTACGATTTGGATCGGTTTGTCAGCGCTAAACGTCGAGATGGAGACCAGCTCGACTACCGCGTTTGCCGCGTCGAATATTCCCCGACCGAAATGGATTACTTGCTGATCGCCGCAAGCAATGCCGTGATGCTGATAGGTGCCAAATCGAACCAGCAAGTGCTGACCGGCATCGAAGGTAGCCGAGTTGGTTTGTCTTTGTTTTGACTTGTTAATCAGAGCCGCTTTCAAATAATTGAGATCCAACTCGCGGTTATTCGTTGAGTGGCTCAACTTCTTGGATTGTAAAAGAAAAAAAGGGCTTTGGGTTGGATCAGCAGTAACCGCCTGAAATCTGGATTTGGGCCATCCAGATCTTGGCTTGGCGAGCAAAAGGCGCAGTTTGGGAAAGATTTGCCGATTGGATGTGCTGTTGACCATTGGCGGATCGAAATGTGTCGACCTTAAGGCTATCTGCATCAACAGCCAGCCAGGTACTTTAAGTGACTCAGCAGCCCACAAAAAAGATCGGTGAAAACATTCTGGTCGTGCGGAAATTGGCCCAGTCTCGCTTAGCTAATTTCTCGCGTTTGGATCCGGTCGAATGTAAAGAATCTTACCTCTTTGATCATGAAAAATTTTGTGGGATCCGCTTTTCTTTGGGGCGTTTTAATGCCGAATGGCGTTTGAGCGAAACACGGATTCAATTTGTTCGAAACGGGAATCAAATTGGGGTCGTTGATATTGATTCAACAGGCGCTAGACGTGCCGCTTAAATCTTGATGAAACAAATGAGACTAGGAGCGGGGCGGATAGCTGAAAAATTGCAAATCAGATAAGACGTTTCGCCATCACTTGAACGATTGATACAAACCAGGTGATTATGCGATGGCAAAAAAAAACCGCGGGAGATAACCTCCGCGGTTTGATATTCCAGATTTTGGGAAGAGCCCTATTTCTCGTCTTCGTCTTCCTTTTTGACTTTCTTCTTCTTTTTCATCGCTAATTTGACGACTCGAACCTTGGGAATTCCGTAAACCGGGTCGCCCGGGTTCCAGCGGTCCTCGTCGATCAACTTGGCCAGTCGCTCAGGGCGTGTCAAAACATTGCGAGTTTTCGCCGCACCCGCTTTAATTTTTAAACTTTTATCAATCGTCATCTGAGCACTTTTGGCTTTATGGTTGGTCGTTGAATTGGCATGTCTGCCACAATCGAAGCCCCAGATTATAGAGGACCCGAAGAGTACCTTCAAGGGCTAATTAGTCGGTGTTTTGCGGGTCGAAATGAAGTTCGTGGCCGTTCAGCCACGGATCTGTCGATTCGGATCCACTCGCAACTGCCGCCGTCCCCAGCGAATGGCTATATTACCTTGCTGACGGCAAACCTGAACGAAACCCCTAATTTAAGTATCGGCGGATTTTGAAATGAGAATTGGTGTTTTTTGTAGTGGTGGCGATGCTCCGGGAATGAACGCTTGTGTCAGGGCTGCGGTGCGGGCAGCTTCCAAGCAAGGACACGAAGTCGTTGGCATACTGAGAGGTTATGAGGGGTTACTCAACGAAGAATTTTATATTGACTTTGACGGTAAAAAACATCTAACACCGTACCGAGTTGCAACTTGGGCAGCTCATGGTGGCGCTCATTTGCGAAGCAGCCGTAGCGACAGGTTCCGAACGCTTGAAGGGCAGATGTATGCCGCTGAAGTATTGAGGAAGCACAGTTTTGACGCCCTGATTCCCATTGGTGGTGACGGAACATTTAATGGAGCGGTGGCGCTGGCCAAGCAATGGGAGGGGCAGATTGTGGGATGTCCTGGAACGATCGACAATGATTTATTGGGAACCGATTATACCATTGGGTTTTCAACAGCCGTACAGACTGCGGTAGAAGCTGTGGATAAGATTCGTGATACTGCCTCCAGCCATGATCGCATGTTTTTGGTCGAAGTCATGGGGCGGCATAGCGGGTACATTGCTCTTTATACTGCCCTCGCATCCGGTGCTGACATCGTCGCTATTCCAGAAACTGATACGAATTTTCCAGAGATCGTTAGCTGCCTAAATCGGTTGAAGAGTTCCGGGCAAACGATGGCGATCATGGTCATCGCGGAGGGAGATGAAAAAGGGGGCGCTGCAGAAATTGATGAGCACCTCAAAGAGCATGATTGCCCCTTTCAAACTCGGACCGTTGTGCTGGGGCATCTTCAGCGAGGTGGCGTTCCAACTCCCGAGGATCGACGCCGAGCAACCCAAATGGGCGCTGGCGCCGTCGCGGCGATCATTGCCGGAATGAGCGGCGTGATGGTTGGAACTCAGGATGATCAATGCGTTTTAACGAAGTTTGAAGAGACTTTCAAATCGCACCGGCCAGTATCTCTGGAGCTGCTTAAAGTCGTTAACGAGATGGACTCATAGCGAAGACCTGACTGAACAGATCTTGGGTTGCGTTTTGCTTCTGCCTTTTAAAAAGAATTGTCAGTAGATTCTGAAGCGCGGGATTCGCTAACGGAGGCGATATCCTTCCAGCTTCTGACGCTGTCCAGGGAAACACCGCGTTTTCCGTCTTTAAGGATGTTGCCTTCGAGATCCGCTAGGAAGTCTTCAATTCCCTGGAGGACTTCTTCGGTCTGGGATACAACTAAGATGCCGTTAACGACTTGGATTTGGCCGATACCGTGCCCAGAGTCTGTCCACGAATCAGGTTGGACCATGGTTGAGACGAGGTTGAGAAGCGTATTTTCGCTTGAGGGGTCAGGGCGATTCTTTTCTGCTTCTGCTTTCATTATTGACATGATCTTGGCAAGCTTCTGATCCAGCAATTTAGACTGATCGAAAGCCGGAGAAGACTGTTGAGGATCTTCGCGAGACCGTTCATTATCTTGAATCGCGGAACGAATCGCGAACATTCCACCGCCTCCTCCGCCACCTTGCCTACCTCCAAATCCCGTTCGCCAAGCGGTATGGCTGGCCGGGCCTGTCTTGGGTAACGTCTTAACTAGTTCGCGACAGTCGTACATTTTTAAGCGGAGCCATTTGGCATCCTCTGCATCGTCAAGCGAGATGATCATAACCACACCCTCGTCAATGACGTAGGTCGCGTTTTTAGTCTCGAGCATTAGCTTCAACGCCTTATTGAGCGGCATCTCGTTCAACTTGAATTTGATTGGCTCGTTTACTGTCAATGAGTCGTCGCAAGCTGAGGAGTGTAGCAGGAAATTAAGCCCCGTTCGTTTTTCAAGATCCGTCTCAACATCCGAAAATGGAGTTTCGTCATAGTCGAGACTGACAACTTGCCGGAGCGCTTTTTCGGCCAAGATTGTCTGCTGTGTGCCTAACGAAAGTTTCAGCCCTGTTTCTTGGTCTACTTTGCCGTCGTTTTGGGTAATCGCCATAGAGATATCAGGCGATCCGAATCTGGAGTTGTCTGGCCACAATGCCATTGTTAAAACGGCAACCAAAAAAGTCCCTGCAATTGAAAAAGTAGTAAAACGCATCATCCACCTCCGTCTCTTGAGATTGAGTACTGATTGAAAGTTCTTCGCCATGACCGCCGCATCTCCAAACTCGTCAATGGCTTGGCTGATTGCGTCTGGGTGAGCAACGCCATCGTTCACTAGGTCTAACACACGCATCTGCAAATGATCTTGCAGTTCGCCTGACATCTGATCAAGCTGAGCCTTGGACAACGGTAGGAGTTTGCCCATCAGTGCGATATAGTTCTCGAAATCCTGATTCGACATGCCTTTTTCTCCAGAAGTTCGTTACCTGGAAGCGGAACGAGAGGTGCGAAAGAGACGATTCATCTCAACGGTGTCAGCCAGAAGGTTTAGGTTGCGCCCCTTTCCCATTGACCAAGTTGGTGACGCATTGAGCGTATTGATGCCACTGGCTGACTTGCACCTTAAGGCGTTTTTTACCTTTGGCCGTCAATTCGTACCATTTGCGTTTGCGACCGGTTGATTCTTCCCAGCGACTTCGAATCAGCTTGTCCGTTTCCAAACGGTGAAGAAGTGGATAAAGCGTACCGGCCGGCAATTTGACTTTTCCCATGGATGCAGCGCTAAGCCGTTTTTGAATGGAATAACCGTAATGCGATTCATCAGCCAAAACCGACAGCACCATCAAGTCGAGACTGCCACGCAAAAGATCCCGCTCAAATTTCTCATTCTGTGTTAATTTGCCAGCCATTTTGCACCTCAAATAGTACTATCGTTAATCTATATATAGACAACCGATACATGTGAGTCAAGCGGTTTTCTCCGAGGTTTTTAAAAGCAGCGTTCACGCCAATAGAAATTATTCATAGCAGCCGTTGTCAAACGGCTGACGAGGTGGCGACTAATTTCTGAATCTCATATGCGAATTCTGCTTACTTGGAATGCGTTCGAATTCTAGTGAATTCCACGAGTGGTTTTATCAGACTTAAATTGCCCAATTTTTAAGTGCCATCCTTACACAGATGTAAGCATGCACGTATCAATTCAGCTTTGCAGGGCCCCTTAGTTCTGAAGCAACACTTCAAGGGCCGTTGGGTAAGTTTCGTATCTCGTTTCCACGAAGCAGTGCCGTGTACATCTCGTTTTACGGGAGCGGCGATTAATCGCCGCTAACCATGAATTATGGGCAGTCTCTGGATCGCGATCGTCGCTGGAAACTCCATCTCGACTATGACTCGCAACCTAATGATCGTGATTCCAGATTCGTATTCGTGAAGTTGACCTGTCCACTCCATGAGGCGATCGTACATCTGACATGTGAACTGCTCGAAGTTGGCACAAGCAGTTTGACGACTCACTCGCTGCCACCGACCCAATCAACAAGGATCATCGTCGTCGTTTGTCCAGAACAAAATTTGTGTTGGCTACCTGATTGTCAATGAGTTTGAGCAACAAGAACATAGGTCAGCAGTCTACGCCACATTTAGGTGAACCCAGGTTCCTAACTTAACGCAGGAGCAGGCTCTCAACCACTCGCAAAGCAACGCGAGTTTCAATGGTATTCTTAAGTACCGGGCCGTCAGAGTCGACGCTTATTTCTTGACGGACATGTAATAAGCGATGCACGCGTAGAGCCGCTCGGTCGCGTTCCAAATCCAAGGGCGTGACGTCATTGTTTTTTCCGTCAACCGCTGCAGTTGTTCATCATGGTCAAAATCTCGATTAATTCCCAATGGGCTCATTCCGTGAAAATGGTTCCCCTGAACTATTTTTTGCCAACTTGATTCGGACACTTCAAAGCTGTCTCCCGCCAGTTCCGGTAGCGCTTCGGATGATGTGACGTCAGTGACAAGAATGGCACTTCCTCCTGGATTGGTATGTTCCACCAATAGCTGAAGGTGTCGCCGGCGAGTCAGTGCCAAAAGTTCGGCTAACGATTCGTCGTCGTTTTGGCAATTTTCAAACACATGATTCTGCAGCTGGGAAAGCATGCACGTTGAGACAATCACATCATACTGCTGCAGATCTGAAAGTTTTACGTCTGTTACGACTCGCTTGATCTTGGCCAACAGCTCTGCGGAAGGGTGCTCGCCATACTGTTTCAATAACGCGTAAACTCCAGAAACATCCAAGTCGCTGACCAAAGAAATCTGGTTAGAAGGGGCAAGCTGCCGCTTCTCTAGGGCGCGTTGTACTGATTCGCCATCGAGGTCCACCAAGGTGATCTGCGAGAATATTCCCAATAAAGAGGGAAGGTCCAGATCGTTACAGGCCCCCGCCCCCAACACACACAGAGTCGGATTTGATTTTTGCTGAGTGGCCGATTCGATCAGCATTCGGATCTGATTGCGATGGCCGGTAGAGTTTATCCAGGCAAGGTCTCTGGTTCCGCCCCCGACAAACTCATATCCGCTTGACATCAAAGATCCTGTTCAAATGAGTAAACGCCACGCGATCCCTCAAGGGTTTGCAAGATGCCAAGTCGTCTGCCGTGGAGTCTACTACTCCAACAGGCCTTTGTAGTTCCGCATTACCAAGTGACTGTCGATCTTTTGGACCAGATCAAATGCAACACTGACTGCAATCAAAAGCCCTGTACCGCCATAAAAACTGGCGACCATGTAATCGACACCCAGCAACTCAGCGATGATGGTTGGGACAACAGCAATCAGAGCCAAAAATCCAGCACCGACGTAGGTGATACGCTCGATCACAGCCTCAAGGTAATCTTCGGTACGCCGACCAGGACGATAGCCGGGGATGAATGTCCCGTTATCCTTCATGTTGTCCGAAATTTCTTTCGGGTTAAACGTGATCGCGGTCCAGAAGTAACAGAAGAAGTAAATCATTCCGATGTAAACGAGGTTGTAGACCATTGATTGAGGGCTACCCAAGACGCGCCCGATGCTTTGCATGATTTGAGCAAATTGGGTTTCTCCACTGCTGCCGAAATAGCCGAACAGGAACGGTGGGATCATCAACAAGCTTTGAGCAAAGATAATCGGCATGACACCCGCCTGATTGACACGCAAAGGCATGTATTGTCGGGTTCCGCCATACACGCGTCGACCGCGGACATGCTTGGCGCTTTGGGTCGGAATTCGACGCTGTCCCAAGGTGATAAATACGACACCGACCACGACTCCGACGAACATCATGACCAGCATGATGATTTTCTCGAGCCCGATTTTTCCAGAAGAAAATCCGGTCAGCTCAACCGAAGCGTTGGCGAGGAGGTTCATCAGAGCACCTGGCATCATGGCGACAATACCAGCCATGATCAACAAGCTGATTCCGTTACCAATACCATACTCATCAATTTGCTCACCCAACCACATCAGAAATACGCTGCCGCAGGTCATGATCATGATCGCGGTCATTTGCCACATGAACGTCAGATTGCCATCTGCGTTTTCAAAGGCGATGTGCGTCATGTTTGTGCTGCCATCAGCAATCCCCTGATGTCGCATGATGACGTACCAGAGATAACCGGCACTTTGGATCAAGCACAAGACAACGGTGAGGTAGCGGGTGTACTCATTGATTTTTTTGCGACCCGCTTCGCCCTCTTTCTTGAGTTCTTCAAGCGGTGGGTAAACGGTCCCCATCAGTTGAAGAATAATGGAGGCGGAAATGTAGGGCATGATACCCAAGCCGAAAATGGTGGCTTGGCTAAGTTGCGAACCGCTAAAGACAGAGACTTTTGCGAGGAATTTCGCCAAGTCTCCACTCATGTTCTTGGCGAAATCGGCGACCTGCGCCTGATCGATCATCGGCAACGGAATTTGCCAACCAATACGATAGATCGCCAGCAGAAATAGAGTCAGCAAGACCTTCCGGCGGAGTTCCGGAATCGTAAAGATGATACGCAGCTTTTCTAACATGGCTTAGTGTTTCCTGACGATCCTTCAATTCCGCTACCGACATTTTTGTTGGCTTCGCGGTCTGGCCCAGCGTTTACCTAGCTTTGGGTGGCCGATTTCATCTTGTTTTTAACGACTGGTTTTTTACCTGGCAATTCAACAACTGAACCACCCGCTTTTTCGATCTTCTCACGGGCCGTTTTACTGAACCGGTGGGCCGAAACAGTCAGCTTCTTGCTGATCTCGCCTTTGCCCAAGACCTTTAGTACATCGTATTTATAGTTGGCCAGGTCCTTTTCGCGAAGAGAATCTGGGGTAACTTCGTCGCCAGCACTAAAATGTGCTTCGAGGTCCGCTACATTGACTTCACCGACTTGAACCGCAAATTTGTTGTTAAAACCGCGTTTTGCGATTCGCCGGATCATTGGCATCGCACCACCCTGAAAAGTTGGATGTTGCGAATGTCCTGCACGAGAACGCTGCCCTTTATGGCCTCGACCGGCAGTTTTGCCCAAACCTGAGCCGGTACCACGCCCAATTCGTTTTCGTTTTTTGTTCTTTTCGATACCTTCGTTTACGTCATTAATGTTCACAGTTGAACTCCTCGTAGACGCTCAACGTCTTCTTTGGTTCGGCAAGACTGTAACGCGTCAATGGTTGCTTTAACCAAGGTGACGGGATTATTACTGCCAAAGCTTTTAGTCAAAATGTTTTTTAGTCCGGCTGCTTCGCAAACCGCTCGAACAGCTGAGCCAGCGATGATTCCGGTACCAGGACCAGCGGGAAGCAAAACAACCTTCGCCGCTCCGAATCGACCATCGACTCGGTGAGGAATTGAGCCTTCGACCATATCAATCGGACGCAGCGAGCGTGAGGCCTGTTTGTTGGCCTTTTCGACGCTTGGCTGAACTTCGTTCGCCTTGCCATAGCCCCAACCAACTTTGCCCTTGCCATCGCCACAAACGACCATGGCAGCAAAACTGAATCGACGACCACCTTTTACAACGGCGGCACAACGTTTGATTTTGACGGTACGCTCGATCAAACCAGAACTTGGTTTGTCGTCTTTTTTGCGGTTGTCTCTTCTGCCTTTAGCCACTTCTTATACCTCGATAGGAATGGGACCAGTGTCCCGTATTCTGGTTCGCTTTAAAAATTCAATCCGCCTTCACGAGCGGCATTCGCCAACTCAGCAACACGACCGTGAAATTTGTAGGGCCCACGATCAAATCGGGCTTGGGTTACCCCGAGTTCTTTGGCTCTTTCGGCAATCGCCGAACCGATAATCTTTGCGGCGTCACAATTGCCACCATAACCGATTTGACCTGAGATTGTTTTGTCGCGAGTGCTCGCTGAAGCCAACGTTTTGCCCGCATCATCGTCGATCAACTGGCAATAAAGATGCTTGTTGCTTCGTCGAACGCTCAGCCGAGGACAATCCGCATCCCCGCGTAATTTCTTACGAACGCGGTTGGTACGACGCCATCGCTGCTTGTTTACGATTTTTTGCTTTCTCACCGACTTGTCTCGCTTTAAATCTTATTTCGACTGGGTCAACTACAATTTACGCCGACTGCTTCACCTTTACAGGTTACTGAGCTGACTTACCAGGTTTGATTTTCACTTGTTCGCCAACGTAGCGAATGCCTTTTCCTTTGTAGGGCTCTGGTTTACGAAGAGCACGGACTTCGGCAGCGAACTGCCCGACCTTTTGCTTATCGCAGCCTTTGACTTCAACGTGAGTCTGGTCCGGGCAAGTGACTTCGAGTCCTTCGGGAATCTCTTTCACTAACTCGTTGGCCAAGCCGACGCGAAGCTTAAGTGTTTTACCGGCGACTGAGCAAACGTAGCCGACGCCTTGAAGTTCGAGTTTCTTCTCGTAGCCTTCTTTGACTCCCACGACCATGTTTTGAACCAATGAGCGGGTCAAACCATGAAAGGCTCGTGAGTTTTTGTCGTTGGCTTTGCGAGAAACTTTAACTTCTCCTTCGTCTACGGCCACATCAACTTCCGGTCGATGGGCGTAGCTCAATTTGCCTTTTGGTCCTTCCACGTTGATTGAGCCGCCAGCAACGCTGACTTTGACTCCTTCAAGGATGGTGACCGGTTTGTTGCCAATTCTTGACATTGATCTATTCCACAATTGTGCCTTACGGCATTGTCTAGCTTGTAATTGGAGGCTTTATTCCTAAAGCCGCCACGGTTGTGATTGGTCTACCAAATC
>JAQWLH010000206.1 GCA_029247405.1 Mariniblastus sp. | reverse complement strand
CAAAGGGCAGGGCGGTGTGGACGAGTCGGTCCTGGAATTTGCGTTCGCCTCTTTTCACAGGATGACTTTGATTCGCGTCCTAAGTTCACAACACCCGAAATCCGCCGAACGAATCTTGCCTCAGTCATTCTTCAAACACTCACCTTGAAACTTGGCAAAATCGACGAATTTCCGTTCCTTGACCCGCCACGCCCTGAAGCCATTCGAGATGGATTCAAGACGTTATTTGAACTGGGTGCAACTGACAAGAATCGCCGACTCAACGAGATGGGACGAAAACTTGGGCGGTTGCCTGTCGACCCCCGCATCGGCCGAATGATTTTTGCCGCAGACGATGAAAACTGCCTAACTGAAATTTTGATCATCGCTTCCGCTTTGGAAATTCAGGACCCGCGGGTCAGGCCGGCTGAAAAAAAGGGCGCTGCCGATGCTCAACACGAAAAATTCTCCAACGAAAAATCTGATTTCCTTTCGCTATTGAATATTTGGGACTTCTTTCATCAACTCAAGGAAGATCTGTCCCGCAGCAAACTTAAACTCGCCTGCCAGCAAAACTTTCTTTCTTATCCACTGATCCGTCAGTGGGAAGAAATTCATCGTCAATTGAGACGGATGGTTCACGAAAAGAAACTAACCACTCGCTCACGCAAAGATGACTACAATGCCATCCATCGGAGCTTGCTTACTGGATTATTATCTGGTGTCGCCATGTGCGGCGATCGCTATGAATACACCGGCGCTAGCAACATCAAATTCAACCTGTGGCCTGGCTCGGGGATATTCGAGTCCAAACCCAAATGGATTGTTGCCGCAGAAATCGTCGAAACGACGCGGCGATACGGTCGAACAGTCGGCAAAATCTCGCCGGATTGGATCGAACGACTCGCCCAACATTTAGTCAAACGACGTTACACCGAACCCCACTGGAGCAAGAAGCGGCAGACGGTTATGGCATCAGAACACGTTTCGCTTTTTGGTTTGCCGATTGTATCGGGACGCCTGGTAGGCTACAGCCAAATCGAGCCCGAAATTTGCCGCGACCTATTCATCGAGCGCGGAATCGTGGGAGACGAATTCGTTGGAAATCACGATTTTATTCAGCACAACCGTTGGCTGATGGAACAAGTCACCTCGGAAGCGGCAAAAACTCGGTCTCGTGAATTGATCATCGATAATCAAACCATCGTCGACTTTTATCAGGAGCAACTCCCAGCCAACGTGACTGATGGCGCAAGCCTCAAAAAGGCTTTGATCTCTAATGACAAGCTTGACCAGGGGTTGCGAATGACACGCAGTGACTTGCTTCCCTCGTCTGATATCGCCAACCTCAAAGAGCAGTTTCCCGACGAAGTTCAAGTCGGATCGATGAAGATTCCAATTGCTTACCGTTTTGAGCCCGGGGCCGACGACGATGGCGCGACGGTTCAGTTACCGATCGAGGGTGTCGGTCAACTGGATGACGCTCAAACCGGGTGGCTGATCCCCGGCCTACTCCATTCCCGCATCGTCGCTTTGATTCGCAGTCTCCCCAAACGGGTTCGGCGAAATCTGGTGCCAGCACCCGACACGGCAGAACAAGTCATTGAGAATCTCAAATTTGGCCAAGGCAACTTTATCGAAGCCGTTGCACGCCAACTGACTGCCATTGGTGGACTTCCTATCGATCCCTCATTGTTCAAAACAGAAAAACTCGACGACCACCTGAAAGTCAATTTGCAGGTGGTCGACGAAGCAGGCGATGTTGTGGCCCAAGGCCGGTCGGTTTCCGAAATACGCAATCAACTTGGCTCAGAACATACTAGTAGTATCGTCGAAGTGGATGACTCCACCTGGAAGCAAGACGGCCTTCGCGAATGGAACTGGGGGGATTTCCCCCGAGAGATCATGATCAAACGAGGCGGAACGCAACTCGCCGCCTTTCCTGCGATCGTTGATCAAAACGACGCGGTTGGGTTACGTCTTACGGATTCGCAAACTTCCAGTGACCTGACGACACGACAAGGCTTGGTCAGATTGCTGCAGCTCACCAATCGAAAGTCACTCCGCTCACAAGTCAATTGGCTACCTGACCTGGATCAACATGCGTTGTCCCTTTCTCGATTGATTCCCTCCGCAGAATTAAAACGACAACTGAGTGATTTAATCACGAGAATTGCTTTTGTTGATCAAAAACAGATTCCGCGATCAGATGCGGAGTACAAATTGATGCGAGAAAATTCTGTTGAGGAAATCAGCATTGCAACGCAAGAAGTTGCCAAATGGCTCCCCAAGTTCGCCAACTCGGTTCATGAAGTGAACTTAAGCTTGGAAGGAATTGCACCTAAATATGGCAGCTCAAAAGGTGACATTCGAGCGCAGATTTTACAATTAAAACCCGACAACTTTCTGGCACAAACGCCATGGCGGTGGCTCAAACAATACCCAAGGTTTTTTCAGGCAATCGGATATCGCATCGATAAACTGACCTCGACTCCAGCTGATAAAGAGCGTGCCATGGCCGATCAAATCAACAAGTATTGGGACCAGTACATTGCGCAAAACGAAATGCACAAGGTTCAAGCAATTGTTGATCCTGAATTGGATACATTTCGCTGGATGATTGAAGAGATGCGAGTCTCCTTGTTTGCCCAGAAACTTGGTACTAGCATCACCGTTTCGGACAAGCGGATGGAAAAACAATGGGCCAAAGTACGCCGGGTGTAATACAAAACGTTTACTGACGTTGTGATCACAGCCTTGCCAGGCCCTGTGAAAAGATCCCACCGATTAAAATTTCCGCAACGGTGGTGCGAATGCCGGACGATCTCCGTTCGCCTGCCCTGACCCTGTCGACGGGTTAAAACCACCGCCGATCGCTCCCTGACCTTGCCTTCCCAACGAACCACCCTGCCCAACCGGGGTCGCTGGCGCAACTGAACTCGCGCCGGCGGACGGCGACGATTGAAATCCACCTTGAGCATTCAAATTAAAACCGCTGGGATTCCCAGAATTGGGGGCATTGAATTGCGGTGGCCTGCCATTGGCATTACCAATCAATTGACTTGAGCTCTGACCAGCGGGCGCCGATCCGCCAAAGTTACTCAAGGACGCGGACCGGTCGCTATTTTGTGTCTGAAACTGAACGATCGACTGAGACGCCCGCGCGTTGCGGAACCGATCCATTAAGTCATTCGGTTGGGTCACCGTTTTTGGCTTTCCAATCAACATCCTTACCACCTCCGTCGGCGGTTGATAACCACGTGAAACAGTCAGCGCGTAATCAACGATTGCGTGATTGTAGCCGGTAACCGCGACCAACAAACTTTGCTCTGACGCACGCCATAATCTAGCGGCTTCCAAGGCCATAACAATTGAACCTTGACCGCTCGCGAGTTTGTTTCCAATCTGCTGGTTAGTCGCTTGCGCCTGTTGCACAGTATTCGCCCGCTCCGTGATCAGCTCGAGTGTTTTGGGCAGCATTTTGTCAATCCCGATGAGATTGGCTGGCAATAGCTGATACTGCTTATAACTTTCATAGTTCGTATTGTATTTTTGAATTAGGGGCAAATCACCCGGCAATGGTGGCAGCAGATTCGAAGAACGATTGGGCATGAACTGCTTGAGCTTTGACTGTGATTTAATCAACTGAATCTCGGAAGCAAGTACTTCATTTTTTGCGACTTGGCGAGCCGTCAGCAAGATCGCTTTTTCTGAATCCGTCCCGGGCGCTGGAATACCGTTGAGCAAAGCCTCGTATTGTTGCGAGTTAACCAACGAGGCCCAATCGAAATAAGTATCCCAAAATTGGTGCACCATCGGCCGACGTTGTTCGGTAGAGATCGGCTGATTTAACATCTCCAAAAGCGTGACAGGACTCCCGGGGAGCTTGCTCGAGTCCAATCCAGCAATCGAGTACCGTGAGATCAACTGTTTTGCCAAATCGGTCTTTTTGCGAGGGGCCGGTGCGAGTGGCTGATTAAATGAACTTGGCGTTACCGCATCATCTCGTTTCAAGTTCTGCATCGCAGGTTGATTCAAACTACGGACGCTCGCATCTTGGCCGAATTGGCGGGACGGGAACGCTCCAGCCGTGTTCCTTGGATCGACACCGCGGTTTAAATCGGACACCGCGTCAGCATTGTAAGCTGCCCTTACGGCTGGCTCATTTTGCAAAACGACAGGGCTGGAGGAGTATCTTTGAGAGTTCAAATTGGTCGCCGGCACCTCTCGTCGCCAAGGGGAAGCCTGGGCCTCGACATCGCCGCTGGCTTGATTTGAATTGGCTTGGCCTACCATCACCCTGCTCATCGGTGGCTGATCATTGCGTATCACATTTTGCGGGTTGCCAAAACGGTTGACGACAGGTGGGGTCAATGACGGCTCGATTGGCCGAGACCTTTGTGTTGTTGGTTGAACGCTGGCCCCGAAGTTACTCGGTTGCTGAAAGCCACCTCGACTGCTCGGGCTTTCTCCAAGGGGAGGGTTCTGCCAGTTTTGGTTGGTTGCAGCAAACGTCCCTTGCGCCCCCGAACGGTCTGGGTCGACTCCTTGCTCAACTGTTCCACTAACACCGCCCGCCCCCCTCAAACCATTGTATGTAATGTCAGCAGGCGCGTTAGAGTCGCTACCTTGGAGATTTGTAAAGGTCTCCGTGGTCGGGCTCGATTGAATCATCATTTCTTGTGGCGGCTGCGGATCCTCGGGGAAATCAGGAATCTTGGGAAACGCGCTAGCGGTATAAGCTGCCGAAGCGCCGCCGGCTGGCTCATCACTAATTGAAGCCGAGCCATTGGCCGCTGCGCTGAGCAGGCTTGGGCCAAGATTCGGATTTTCGATTACCTCAGCAGCTTGGCTGGCCACCTCAGATTCCTGACCAGTCACACTTAAGCAGACCAATATGAGACAAGCCGTGATCGACAGGATAAGCGTCGACCTCAATCCATGTTTACAGTTTTCAAACAGTAGAACGAGCATCCTTGCACCTCTGGAATTTGATATGGGTTGAGTGATTCGGCAATGAAAACATTAGCAACTAACCCGATTGCAATCCTTTGCAGAGCGTTAACTTGTCCCGAATCAAAAATTAAGTCAATGCTGATAAAACCTGCCCCGCAACCCCGAAGAACACTTCCTTTGCCAAGCCTGCAGGATTTCCAATTGCTTGCTTTCAGTATCAAAGGCGAGATAATGCAGATGACGAACGAGACGGAAGCAAGGGGCGAAACGGGGTGATTGGAGCGTAGAATATGAGAGCCAATTTAATCAACTTACCCAATCTCACAGCGTTGCTGGCACTTTTATGCCAGTTAACTTTTGTCAGCATATATGCTAACTCGCAAATCTTGAGTCCCCCCTCCCCAGCGTTAGATCGCACCACCAGCATTCCCATTCGGACGCTACTCACTGAACAATGGGAACGCGACCCACGAATTGCACTAGCTTCGAAACGGACTTTTGAAGCTGCCAACAGCCATTCGGGTGCCCTGCTTGTGGCTTACACAGTAAACCGACTTCGTCACAACCGAACTGACGATGCAAAATTGGCAGTGCGAGAGTTAACCGACCGTCATCCCGGCAATCTCGACGGATGGGTCTTTAAGATGTGGCTCAACACTTTGACGGACGACTTTGATGCAGCCTTGGTCAATATGCGCTCACTCAAAAAGCAAATCGACAAACACAAGAATTTGCCCCCCTCGACGCAACAAACGATTTTCAAACGCGTCGGTCGATTGATTGGATACATGCAAGGCCCCGTCGCAAATCGCATCAACGACCAACTCCTTAACGACACCATTGGGGTCATTTCGAATGGCTTAACCCCCGAACTACTCAAGTTATTCAACGTCAATCGTTTACAGGTCCTGCAGGACTATGATGATTTGGTCAAGGTACAGAGCCAACAATCACAGGTCGAATTGGCAAAAGTTAAGATCGCCAACGATGCAGAGGCCGTCGCTCTTGAGCGCGAAGTTCAATTACTTGAGAGGACCGAGAGCCAATTGCTTCCGGAAAGGCAACGAATTCGAGACGACGGATCCAAACAAATCTCAGCGATCGAGCGGCAAGGACAATCAGTGGAACAGCAAAGGAATCAAATCAGCTCTGATATCCTGGCTACCGAACTTGACCTTCGCTACCTGTACCAAGATCTCTTTTTGGCACAGCAGCAACCACCTCGATTTCGGGTCTCAACTTTCAATTTGCAAAATCAAATTCGCAATGCAGAATTCGCATTAAATTCGCTTCGGGCAAACGGAGTCCAATCGAACAATCAGTTAAACAGCCTTCAAGCCCAATTGATCAATGCAAGAAATGGAACCAACAATCGGCTGCGCGCGATTGACAAAGAAATCAAGCGAGTCAACGGGGCCAAACGCCGCAATCTCGGTAAACTCGCACGCATCGCCAAAGGCCCAAAAGTTGCTGACGGGAAACGTGAGTCTTGGCGAAGTCGGGCGGCCGCACTTCGTACTTATGACGAGCTTTCGCTTGAACTCTATCGGCAGAACATACTCGACCAACTGACAAAATGAGTACTTGTTGACCCTAAAGGGTTCTTGATAACGAGCGACCTCTCCAGCCCCTGCCTGCGGCGGGGCCATCCCCTCGGGCACCAAGTTCACCTGTGGCAATTGCGTTGATCAATTTCAATTGTCGTTCGAATTAACTTTCTGAACTAATTCGCTGATCCACAGTTCGAGTCGCTCGACCGGCAATCCTAAAACATTGGACTCCAAGCCCTTTTCGATGTGCAGCCAATCAAGCCCATCTTGGTAACCAAACGCTCCCGCTTTCCCAATCCAAGCATCGGAGTCCAAAATTTTGTCCAGTTGTTCCACAGACAATTCATCCATCCTTAGGGAAGTGCGTTCAAGGTGGGATGTATAAATATTTGAGGGCCGGTGCCAGAGACAAACACCCGTTAACACTTGATGCGAGGTTCCGCTCATCAACCGCAACATCCGCTCGGCATGATCACGATCAACTGGTTTTCCCAAAATTTCTGACTTGCAATGGGCCACCGTATCAGCCCCCAGAACCAACCCTGCTCGATATTCAGCGGCAACGGCTCGAGCTTTGACAAATGCCGATTCTAAAACCAATTCCTCAGGCGAACAGTTCGAACACAACCCTCGCTCAGTTACCACACGTTCGACTGAATCATCGGCAGGCTTTACCTCAAACTCAAATCCTGCCGCTTCCAACAATTGGCGTCGGCGGGGAGACTGGCTGGCGAGTATTAGCTTTAATTCGGATGGACGAGTCATGAAACAATTGAGCAAAAAACAAGTCTAGGAAAGTTGTTTGGATCTGATAGGCTGAGACTTGAAATCAGTTTCACATCCAGCCAGTTCACCTCAATGAGCAATTTAAAAGTCATCTTTGAGGATAACCACCTGCTCGTCGTGGACAAGCCACCAATGTTGGCAACCATGGGCGCCAAAGCGGGCGTCGATAGCCTGCACCACCAAGCCCAAGAGTACCTGAGGAAAAAGTTTAACAAACCCGGCAACGTCTATGTCGGAGTGGTCAGCCGACTCGACTCATTTGTTTCCGGTGTCGTGGTACTAGCCCGAACCTCAAAAGCGGCGAGTCGACTTTCCCAACAATTCCGAGATGGATCGGTAGAAAAAAAATACTGGGCCATCGTCCCAAACAATCTTCCCGATTCAGGAAAGTTAGTGGACCAGCTTTTTAAAAACGAGTCCCGCCATCGCATGGAGGTCCTACCGGACTCCAGTAAAAAATTGACCGGGGTAAAAGAAGCCAGACTTCGATATCACACGCTTCACCGCTCTGGCTCGGTTTGCTTAATCGAGGTGACACTTGAAACTGGACGCAAACATCAAATTCGAGTTCAATTGGAAAATATCGGATGCCCCATTGTCGGTGACAAGAAGTACGGGAGCGGAATCCCCTTTAAACGCGGAATTGCCCTGCATTCACGGCGAATATCCATTCAACACCCCACTAAAAAAGTCCTACAATCGTTTGAGTCCGAACCGCCAGCATGCTGGAACCTTGGGCGTTTTGGATAATCGACACAGTTTCACTTTCATTATTTGTCAGCTCTGGTCTATTTAGTCCATAATGAAGAAGATCACTCGACCGTCCGTTCGGACATTCAGCTCTAACGAGTTTTCTAATGACGACACAACAAAGCAAATTTAGAGACACCGCGCTTGCCAGCGAGTTGGTAACCGAGGAACAGTTGCGCCAAGCTTTGGCTGAGATCGTTCAATCCAAAGGCGGAAACTCTCAGGCTTCCACCGACGTCAACGAAAAGAAGCTTGCTCAAAAACTAGTCGAGATGAATGTCATTTCGGCCTATCAAGCGGACCAGCTCCTGACCGGTCGCACGAAACTGAGCCTTGGTCCGTACATCATCACTGATTGGATCGGCCAAGGCGGGATGGGGCAAGTCTTCAAAGCAGTCCATCAAATGCTGGGGCGTGAATCGGCAGTTAAGGTTTTGCCACTCCATAAAACCACTCCCGAAGCAATCGAGAACTTTCGACGCGAAATTCGAGCACAGGCCCAACTCGACCACCACAATCTGGTTCGCGCATTCGACGCTGGCGAGGACGGGAACGTCCACTACCTGGTCGTTGAGTATGTTCCGGGGACCGATCTTCGGCGACTGGTTCGCTCCAAAGGTAAACTCTCGGTCCAGCAGGCTGCCAATATCATCAAACAATCAGCCGAGGGTCTCGTCCATGCGCACGAATGCGAACTGATCCATCGGGACATCAAACCTGGAAACATTCTTGTCACTCCCGATGGTGTTGCAAAACTTTCGGATCTTGGACTGGCTTACTACTTGAATGATGCCAGCGACCCGCGTGCCGGAAAAATTGTAGGCACCGCAGACTACTTATCACCTGAGCAAATCAGAACCCCCAAGCACATCACCAGCACAAGCGACATCTACTCGCTTGGCTGCACCTTGTATTATGCCGTCACCGGCAAGGTTCCTTTCCCGGGAGGAACCCCAAAAAGCAAAGCCAAACGACACCTCGAGGAGACCCCTTGGCACCCCCGTCGGTTCAACGAAGAAGTCAGTGACGACTTTGTCGACCTCATTGGTGACATGATGGAGAAGGATCCCAAAGAAAGAATTCAAACAGCCGACGAGGTCGCCGAACGTCTTGCGCCTTGGGCAACCGATGACAGCCCTTTACTCCGAGAAGATCTTGGCGATCGACCTCGCTGGACTCCTGCTCCCATTCACTCACCCGACGCACAAGACACCGATCCCAACGACGACGTGACTGAGTTGGCAATGCACGAGATCAGCGATACTTCGCAAATAAGTGCGACGATCAACGACTCCTCAATTTCTGGCCAACACACCAAACCTCCGCCACCTCTTTCAACGGTCGAACAATACAAAGCCGCGGGTCACATCAATGACCGGACAACGTTCTCATTAACCGCGCTGGCGATCACGGCCCTCGTCTGTATTGCGATCGGAGTCTTGGTTGGTTTTATTTCCGGGTACCTCATTGCCAACCAATAGTTGGGGTTACCTGCGGGAATTCCAAGCCCGAAACTTTGTCGGATAAATTTGGGGTCTCAAAGTCACGACAACGTTTGAATATCTAAATCTCGAATTCACGTTTCGCGGAGAGGTTGCCTTTAGTATTCAGTCAAAACCGCTGTGACTTCTGTTTGCACGCCACCCGTCACATGCACCTCACAATTTTCATCGACGTACACATCGACTTCGCAGCGTACACCAAATCCGTCGAGATAAATCCCCGGCTCAACAGAGAAACAAGTTCGCGGCATGACCAAGCGTTCTTCTCTGGTTTCCAAATCATCCATATGCGCCCCGTTGCCATGCGTCTCTTGACCAATATTGTGGCCCGTCCGATGGATAAAGTACTCCCCGTAACCGGCCTCCTCGATCACATCTCGCGTTGCCCGATCGACTTCCCAACCTTGCAAATCTCGCCCCTCAGCGAAAGCCGATCTCGCACACTCAATTCCTGCATCGCGAGCGGCAGCCACGACGTTGAAAATCTTGGAATACTCCTCGGGGACACTCTCTCCAATAAAGCCAACCTTCGTGAGATCACTGTAAACTCCCCCAGGCACATCCATTTTGACCCACATATCAAGTAACACAAAATCGCCTGCTTTGATCTCTCGATCTGACCCATGCTCGGGCGCGTAGTGCGGATCGCCGCTATTAGGTCCGCCGCCAACGATTGGAGGATGATAAGTCGTCATATTGTTTCGAGCGTAATAGTCCATGATATAATCTTGAACTTCCGCTTCGCGGACAGGCTTTCCTGCACGCACACGTTCGGCGATATACTTCCAAGCTAGATCAAAGGCAGCTTGGTTAAGCTGGTCCGCTTGCAAATGCAACTGCCACTGCTCAGGCGACCATCGGGCCTCAAAGTACTGAACCAAATTACCCGAGCTTGCGACCTCAGCTCCAAATTTACGAACCAGCTCGACGGTCCCGGCATCGACCCGTGAAATGTACGGATTTGCATTTTCAGGTGAGTATTCCATGGCTATATTTTTGCCGTCACCAATTAAGTGACTAACGCCGGAATGCAGTTCCTGCCAAGTGAGGTAAACCGTTTTCTCTCCTGGTAAATGATCAAGCGTGCCAGCTTCAATTCGGTGCACCAGCTTTTTTGGCTCACCCTCAGACGGAATATAATAGAAAAACCGCCGTGAGCCGATGCTATCCTCTGGAATGCCCAGAACTCGTAGTGCCAAGACATTGAGTCCTCGAAAATCATAAAGCAACCAACCATCAAATCCGAATTGACGGATCGCAGATTGCACCGCGTGGAGGTCAAATCCTGTTTCAACTTTGGAACTAGTCATAAGCTTTCTTATTTCTTAACGATCTTTAAGGCAGTTCTATGATGACTTTTTTAAGTATCAAAGAATACCAGTGTCTCAAGATTTTTACACGCTTTTTCGGTCAGCGATGCCTCTCGAACTACACTTTGGTGTCACAATAGATCAAAATATAACTTCGATGTTGTTTTGGCTATAGAAACTTAATTCCAACGTAGGTTCTGCGATGAAACTCAGTCCACGCACTCAATCGTATTCGAATCGGATTCTGTCGGTTTTGTGTTTTTCAGTGACGATGATCGGCTTGAACACCAATCCCCTTTTCGGAGCCCAACTCGAGCAGCGTAAGCAAGCCCTTCAAAAGGCCGCTGTTATCAAACAAGTTCCACTCGAAGTGCCAGATTTGGACACCCAAGTCATCCAAGAAAGTGAAACAGCAGAGGAAGTCAAAGAGTCGATCGAATTGCGACCCGTCCCCAAAATCTTGCTTCCAGAGAAATACGTACGATTCCACATGTGGGATGGTTCAATTGTCGGTGGTGAAGTTCAAATGGATTCGATTTCGGTCCGTACCGAATTTGGATTATTACAGATTCCAATCCGCGAAATTGATCGGTTTTATCCTGGGCTTAACAGTTTCCCGGACCTTAACTCAAAAATTGAAAAATTGATCGCAGGACTGGGTGACAAGAATTTTGATATTCGGGAGAAATCGCATCGCGAGCTTGCGGCCATGGGCGTTCAGATTAGAAACGAAATGGATCGTTTCGTTGACGGCGGCAGCGCCGAAAGAAAAAAACGAATCGCTGAAATCAAGAAGGAAATCGACGAGGAAATCGATTCCATGGAGGAAGATGACATCGACCCACTCCAACGGTCGTTAATCCGTGGAGACCAAATTGAAACACCCAACTTTTCAATTGTCGGAAAGATCGAACAGAGCGAATTCATCTTAAGCAGCAAGTTTGGCGAACTCAGAGTCATGCTGGGCGATGTACGAATGGCAGATCGTTCTTTCAACAAGACTCCCGAGAGCATCAAAAAGAAATTCGAGGTGGCTAGCAATGCCTTCTTACAGAAGGCTCCTGTTTCGACCCGCATCCGCGTGAAAAAAGGTGACAAAATTTCGATCAGAGCCGATGGAGTTGTTAAATGGACCAACTGGAGCACATCATCTGGCCCGAATGGATTGACCAATCAGGGCAAATACCAAAACATCAACTCCGGCACCCTCATTGCTCGTGTGGGTGCCAGTGGCAAGCCAATCAAAGTTGGCGAAAAGGCAAACTTCGTTGCCGAAAAGCCCGGAATCCTCTACCTCGCGATTGCGATGCAAGATAGCTACATCAGCAATTCGGGCTACCGCTGGGTCGGCAACTACAACGCCCGCGTGGAAATCAAACCGAGTGAAAGTGAATAAAGCAAAAGGTAGCGGAGAGGTAGGCCTTGAATCATTTCCGATCTGTTCAACTTGCCTCACCCTTGGGGTTCCTCATCCGGTGTTGGCACACGCCCCAACAACATTGTTGGCAACGGAATCGACGCTCGTCTAACCAAACACGCCGCACTAACGAATCTTAGGCGGTTCCAACTGCTCTGGCTCGCCCTTGGGTTTTGGCGGAGTTCCCAGCTTAAGCTGAAACGCATCCTCTTCGTTTTTCTTTGCGCGATAGACGGTGAGCTCGACTTCTTGTCCCGACTCAAATTGATTTAGCATTTGTCGAAGCTTGAGTAGGTCATTTACGGGTTCGCCGTCAAGCTTCAAGATAATATCTTCCACAAGCAGCCCATGCTCGTCGGCTGCTGTACCTTGAACGACCCGCTTGATAAACAATCCGTCGCCATCTGGATTGGGCACCGACTGGATGCCAAGAAAAGCTGGCCGGATTCGCTCCCCCTTTTTTAATCGCCCGATCAACTCATCACTTCCGGCGAGAGGAATTGCAAACCCAATCCCTGAATCGTACCATTCGACTCCTGCACCAATCGCTTGTGACTGGGGGTTCATTGGAACGCAGATTCCCAACAATCGACCTTCAATGTCAATCAAAGGTCCTCCATAATTAGCAGGACTGATGTTGGCATCAGTTTGAATCGCCCGACCGCCAATCCGATTTTTTGCACTAATAATCCCCATCGACAAGGCCGGGCTCGTGTCCCCATAGCCGACCCCAAGTGAAACAACCCACTGGCCAACTGTCATCTCCTCGACGCTTACCATCTTGGGCACTGGCATATCAGCGACACCATTGATCTTCAACAGACAAAGCTTCCGAGTATCATCTCGGCCCATGACGGTGGCGACTCGCCGTTTGCCATCGCTTGTAATGACTGTGATGACGGCCGGCTGCTGGATAAAATTGAAGGTGCTGGTGAGAACATAACCATCAGGCGAAATCATTATCCCCGTTGTATTTCCCTCCCCTTGTTTACGAATCCCTCCAATCCTACCTTGCACTGCACTTACGCCACCGAACGATTCAATCGTGACGAGCGAAGGTCGCACCACCTCTGCGGCTTGACGAAACGCACGTGATGTTAGGGCCATCGCGCGAAACAACTCCTCCTGTGAAAGTACCTGAGGCCCGTCGGCGATGTCCTGTCTGGCTTCGACGACAGCCGTTTCACCCTGCGCGAAACAAGAGGGCGGTAAATCGCCCATCCCGACAATCACTGCCAGAAGCAATAACAAACGATTTAAATCATGCATTCGTGTTGTGTTTCTCATGGGAATTCATTGATTAAGCGGGCTACTTCTTTTTGGCTCTCGGAGTCAACCGGGCGCGAACCATCTCAACCCCTCGCTTGACAATGATCAAAATTTCTTCATTGGGCCGAAGCGTCTCAACCAGATTGTTGTACTCTTTAACCGATCCAATTTTTTGTCCACTGATTGCCACAATCATATCATCGGTTCTAAGCTTCGCTTTTGCCGCAGGTGAACCACGCACGACTCGATCGATATAGGCTGGGTTGCTACGACCACCGAATTTGAACAAAACAATTCCTAAATCTGCCTGTTCAGTAGGTTTTACCACTGGCTCTGCTGCAGCGACAGTTTTTTGACCTAGCAGTACATCAAAGAGAGCAGAGCAGGGAACTGCATAGTTCAAACGAGTATTGGTTTCAGAACTATTGATGACTTTGCCAATCATCCCAACCAACTGACCAGCTGGGTTAACAACGGCACCTCCCGCAGCTCCTGGATTACTTGTAATCGCATCGATTAGAACCAGCTCACCCTTGTACGCCACATCGCGTTTGGTCAGCCGCGCCTCCATCTCAGTCCGAAGTGAAATAATTCCTAAACTTGCTGATAGTGGTTCCTCTTTGTCAGCGACCTTGAAAGCGTTACTCAAAGCGACGATCCAATCACCCTTTTCACCAATCTGTTTTTCAGAGAGTTCAAAATAATCCGGCGTTTCAGCCTCAATTTTTAATACGGCGACCTGTTTTTGACGATCCCTTCGAATGATTGCCGCTTCGTAGCTTGTGCCATTAGCGGTGACGACCCGGACACGTCTCCCGTCGAGAATCACTCCTTGTGCCGTGACGATTCGCCCATCCTTAGAAACAAAAAAACCAGTCGCAAACCCCTCGACGCGACCAGCGCCCGCACCAAAAATCTTCACCATGCGGGGCTGAGCTTGGGCAATCATCTTCTCAACAAAACTTGAAGTGCGACCTTCGTTTTGGCCAATTACCAAAGAATTTGTACCCAGCACGCTCAAGCTGAACCCCAGGGTCACAATAAGCAGTTTCAGTTTTCTTTTCACTTATTGCCTCCTTTATACAATGCAACCGCCTTTGGATTTTCGCTCACCGAATCACGCCCTCGTCCGCGGCTGCGGGAGGGGAGGCTGAATCGGTGTTCGTTGTTTCCAGCTCAGATTTTTCGTCCAGCCCAACGTTAAAGAAACCATCATCGGATTCGATCCACTCGGATTTCTCAGTCACAATCGACATGATCAGCTGTTCGTTTAAACCATTAACAAACTGCCGCCGGTGCGGCAGCAAAATTGAATTCACTGGCTTCCAATCGTGAAAGGAAACTCCACCGTTTTCAGCACAGTCTTTGTTGGCAGACACTTTCAACAGTCTGGGCGATGGGTAACCATCGTCTCCGTACATTCCAACCCAAACAAAAAACGGATCCTGATCATCGTCGACCAGTTTAATCCGGTAAGCGTTTTGCTCCACTGCCTTGTCACTTCCATCAAGCTGCAATTCGCCGAAGCTTGCAAATGGTTTTTCCTGTAATGCAGCCGTCATCGAAATGGCCTGGATGATTGACATGTTGATTTTGGCCTCGACAACGGAAAGCTCGACCGGTTTATCATCTGAAAAGGCATAGAATTGTTCGCCGTCAAAAACGTAAGTGACGGATTCTCCGGCGAGCTTCATCTCAATTCGGAATCGCCCGTCTGTCCCCAGCCAAACGACCTGACTTCCCACCTTACTGTCTTTTCGATCAATTCGATCGGTAAGCTTGATAATCCCGGAGGACAAACTTGGGGGGGCATCCTTGTTCTGCCAGTTCTGGACGATTTGCTGCGCATATTTCTGATTGATCTGCTTCAAGCGAATTTCTCCCGAAGGAGATGAAAGCAGTTCAACCATCTGACGCTGACGCTTGGCTTTTTTAATTTCATCTGGAGTCTTATCACCATCTCCGCGCGGCCCCTTAGGAGGCTGTTTTGGTTTTTGATAAGGCAACCCATAAGTCCGAACAGTGATTGTTTTTTCGACTTGCTCGCCTTGCTCATCAGGCTTTTTTCGAATTCTTAATTTGGTCGGCCAATCTTCAGGCAAAGTACAAATCAAGTTCGTGAACTGGTTCGCATTTTCAATCAATGTCCCTTCAAACTCAAGCAGTTCATCGCCGAGCGCAAGGCCTGCCTGAGCCACAGGCGAGTCGAGGTCGATTTTTGAACAGACAACTTTACCCTGACGCTCGGAAAAACTAGCATCGAGCGTTGCGTGTTCCACCAACTTGGTCGCCAATAAATCAGGAATGAAATTCTTTATTTGATTGGCCGAAATAGCATATCCGAGTCCAACGTTGACGCGGCCTCTTTCCTTAAAACTTCCCCGTCCATTGATCCCGATGACTTCACCGTGAAGACTAAACAGAGGGCCACCCGAGTTCCCTGGATTGATCGAAGAATCGACCTGAATGCAATTCCCATAAACAAGTTGATT
>JAQWLH010000177.1 GCA_029247405.1 Mariniblastus sp. | reverse complement strand
AGAAGATCCCGATGCTGCTCCGGGAATCGTTGGCGATTCAGCAGGAGGCTTGTCACCTGCAGGCAAATCGACCTCCGGAAAGTCAATCGAAGGACGCTCCGGGACTTGCGGACCGGGAGCGGTACCAATCACATCTTCGTCCCAAGTGTCGAACTTGTCATAGAGGACAACGTAATCCTCACTACCAGAGCGTGCCGAACCGCGTCGAGCATGTTCCGCAAACGCAGAATCAGGTGCATCACTCAAGAGTTTGTCATAAAGCACTTTGGCTTCAGCAAACTCACCGAGACTCTCATGTGCGTAAGCCATTGAGAAATGCGAGGCTTGCTTGAGCATTGGAGTTTGTGCTGTCGCGGGACCATCCAAAACTGATTGAAAGAACTCCTTCGATTTCTTAATCATTCCCATTCCGCTGTCGCGGTTATAGGTAATTTGCTCCAATCCCATCCGCAACTGTTGGTCGCCCGCCATTTGCGAAGCCCACAAGCCTGCGGTGGCCTCGGGATAAGTTTCAGCGACTTGCTTCCATCCGGAAATTTCTCCCGTCCGATTGGCAATTGAGGTCGCATTGCTCAACTCGCGCCATTCCATCGCTTTTTTGTCGGACTGACCGCGGATGATAAACGCAATCGCGGCGAACCCGAGAAAGCCCGCAATCATCGCAAAAATGATGGTAGTCAGGTGAGGAGTTACCGCATGAAGGAGTTTGTCGCCAAAGGTGAGGACTTCTTCCTCAGTCTCTTCTTCCGGCGCCGCCACGCTGCTTGGCTTGCGTGCCTGTGTTTTCACACGTTTTTTATTTTTCTTGTTCTTCTTGGAAGCCGTTTTTTGATTCATCGTTTGACTCATGCTCGATCAATCCTTGATCGCATCAGACCTTGAACACACTCAACAAACCTGTTCATTACTGAATACAAATGCAGGCTCGTGCAAAACGCTAGTATACGGGCGTTTTCAACAAATGGTCAATAGCGACCCCTCATCGTTGAACGGCACATCAGCTAACATGCCTATCCCATTAATCCTTAGCTTGACCGACCAATGAGTGGACTCAACCCCGACCAATACGAAGCCGTCAACACGCTCTCCGGGCCATTATTGGTACTGGCCGGTGCCGGCACCGGAAAGACACGCGTCATCACGTTCCGAATAGCTAAATTGATCAAATCCGGCGTTCCAGGCGAACGAATCCTCGGAATGACGTTTACCAACAAGGCCGCGAACGAAATGAAGGAACGTTTGGGGAATATGATTGGGGGGTTTAAGGGGAAATACAAAAAAAACACTCGGAACAAGCCCGAGGAAAATGATCACACCCCCACGATTTCCACATTTCACTCACTTTGCGTCCGAATTTTACGCCGCCGCATTGAAACCCTCGGATATCCGCTCAAATTTGCGATTTACAACCGTGGCGACCAAGAAAGCCTCGCCCGTGGCGTTTTACGCGAACTCAACGTCGCCGACAAACTCCTTTCCCCCAATCAGCTCCTTTTTTGGATTGGGCATTGGAAGTGCAAATCCATGAACCCCGACCAAGCCATTAAAGCTTCCGATACCGACGCACAACATTTGGCAGCTATTGGTTACCAGCGTTACCAGCGTCAATTAAAAATGAACGGAGCGGTCGATTTCGATGATTTGCTGATGCTGACCGAATCGCTCTTCCAAAACCATGAGGAGATTCGACTTGAAGAGGCGGCTCGGTTTGACCACGTCCTGGTCGATGAATATCAAGACACCAACACCAGCCAATACCGAATTGTTCGCGGACTAGCGGACGGACATAGGAATCTTTGTGTTGTTGGTGATGACGACCAGTCCATCTATGGCTGGCGGGGAGCCGAGGTCGAACATATCCTCAGCTTCAACCGTGACTGGCCTGACGCCAAGGTCGTTCGACTCGAGGACAATTACCGCTCGACCGAGGCGATCATTGAGTTCGCCAACACTTTGATCAAGTTCAACACCACTCGTCACGACAAAGTCCTTCGTGCCGCTCGACCGGGAGGCCAGCGTCCAGGTGTAGTGCAATATGAAAACGAAACAGTCGAAGCACAAGGCGTTGTCCGCTCAATCCAACAACGGCTAGACGAAAAAGGACGCGAGCCGAGAGACTTCGCGATTTTATTCCGCACCAACGAACAGCCGAGAATTTTTGAAACCGAACTTCGCAAAGCAAAGCTCCCCTACGTTCTGGTTGGGGGCATGTCGTTCTTCGACCGAAAAGAAGTCAAAGACGTTTTGGCATACTTGCGTTTGCTAGAAGACCAACCCGATGACATCTCAATTCTGCGTATCATCAACACGCCACCGCGGGGGATTGGTAAAAAGTCAATTGAAAACCTATTGAATCATTCTGTCCAAAATAAAATCCCACTTTGGGATTTAATTAATGGCGGCGAATCCCGGCCAAAATTGACTGCCGCCACCGAACGCGGACTGGAGGACCTGGCCGCAAAAATCGAAGAAGTAAAATATCAATCGCAAGACGAATCTCTTGTAGACATCGCTAGAAATGCGATTTCTACCATGCGATACAGAACCGAAATTGAACGCATCTATTCCGATCCTGAAGAGCGTGAATCACGCTGGGCTGTGGTTGAGCAAATTGTCAACTCCCTCGCTTTTTATGAACAACAAGCCGCCAAACCGAGAATGAATGACTTTCTGGACAAACTGCTTCTTGGCGAGCAGGATGCCAACGACGAAAAAGAGAAACAGCTGAAAAAGAATGCCATTGCTCTAATGACAATGCACAGCGCCAAGGGGCTTGAGTTCCCGGAAGTTTATATCGTCGGGCTGGAAGAAGGCATCTTGCCCCACCACCGCTCGCTCGAGAGCGACGCGTCAATCGATGAAGAGCGTCGACTCTGCTACGTCGGAGTCACTCGCGCCGAGGAAATCTTAACCCTATCGATGTCATTAACGAGAATGAAATGGGGTAAGGCTCGCGACACAATTCCCAGCCGTTTTCTTTACGAACTGACTGGTCAAGCCGATCACCCAAACTACAAACGTAAACGAGGGGTTTGATAACGAGCCTTCGCGGGGCAGTCCTCCCTTCTCGCTCGCACAGGCCAGCTGAAACTCTGAGGCCCCGCAGCCTGAGACCGTGCAATTTGGCCGAATCTCAACTCGCCACTCGCCCCATTTAATCAATTTAACGGCTCGCTCCATCTCACTTGATGACGCCTCGAATTCAACAGGTGATTTAGCCGCACAAAAGCTCGGCTCGAGGCCCTTACTCCGTTTGACTAGCGATTCAAAACTGCCTCAATCGACTTAACCACTTGATCGGCTAAATATTTGGAGCCGTCAGTGGTGAAGTGCACATTGGCTGGTCTCTGAATTTTTTCTAATTGCTGATTCGCATGGGTGTACAAATCGTTAATTTTGACACCGTTTTGAGCCGCAATTTTTTTGGCGATGTTGTTATAGACCTCAGGAGCCGTTGTTTCACGAAGCGGCTTGCAACCCTGGGGAACCGGCGTGGTCGTGCCAAAGATCAATGTTGCATTTGTCTCTTTGAGCTTTGCGATGATCTCGCGAAGCTGCCTCTCATAGTCTGCTGGTGAAGACTGCAGTGGATCTTCCAGATTCATCGAGTTCTTCCCGGTCTCTCCGTTCACATGCTTAAGATCGTGAAGCCCGAAATTAAAGTGAATGACATCCCAATCCCCACCTTTGATACGTAGCCAACGATCAATATTTTTGATCCCGTTATCGGTGCCTGCACAATTCTCAGGAGACATCTTTCCATTTTTCGAGTTTTTTCGCATTGGCCGCACGACAAATGCGGTTTTGGAAAGCCTTTCCTGAACGAAAGGGGTGTAACCAATTGAAATCGAATCCCCGAGAATCAAAATCCGGGGACGATCTGCATCTCCACAAACCTGTCGCACCATTGCATGCCCCAATGCGTCACCAACGAGGAAATAACTTTCAGCATTTCCAAACCAGTGGTGTCCGTGACCTTGATTCGGCGAGTTTTCGGCTGGCCTTGCAAATCGAGCAGTCTTAACAAAACTGACGCCAGCCCCGGCAACCTTGCCGACTGCCGCTTGAGCCGAACGAAACCGTTTCATTTGCTCGCTAACAACATCCCCACCATTCCCAAGCTCACCAAACACGAAAGGTAAATCCGGAGTCAAGAATTGTTTTCGAACATCAGAAATCAAATTCAACAAGTTAGTTTCATATTCGGAAGTCGCCGACTCGCTGACCATGTCGTTCCAGCCTTGCTGCCAAACAAAACCAGAGATGACCAATTCACGACCTTGCAGTGCAGGAATTTTTTTCGGCGCGTTTTCCATCGCCACGCCGATCTGCCTCAGCATTTGTATGTAATATGGCCCCACGCTTCCACCAGAACTCGGGGGGCGAAAATCTTTTTGGAGGCTCTTCCCCCCCCAAGCCGTTTTGATTAACAAAACCGGTTCTTCAAACGCATCCCCAACCACATGCCCGAATTGAAACTCTGGACCAATATGATGTGGTTGGCCTTCGTACCCCGTGAAACCAATGGTCAACCCACCCACTTTAAGATCATTTTTTGCCTGGTACCACACGAACGTATCGTCTCGAACAATCCACTTACCGTTTTTGTCTCTTAGATGCGAAAACAGATGCTGGCTCGCGGGATTTTTCATTGCCTCCACCAGCGTTCCTTTGCCGCTGTTGTAGTCTTGGGGGTCGTCAAGATCGACAACCCCATGCCCGACCATGTTTGATTGACCTGCTAAAATGAAGACCCGAGCAATTTTGTTCTGCCCGTCCACCTTTTCGCTGGTTTGCAAAGCCAAGCCTTGTTGGCAAACCATCAAACTAGCCACAAAAAAGACCGACATAAACCCGAAGCGGCCAACGTTAATTGTTGATGAACTCATTGATCGTCTCAAAATGTAAACTAAAAAACTCAAAGCACTCGTTAATCACCTAAGTGACAAAATTTTACGTTCAATTGCCACCGCTGCAACCAACTCATTTTAAATGAACTGAATCTTAATGTCGGCCGACCGCCCCACCAAAAAGCAACCCAAAATACGAATCGAATCCGATCTCGAATTACTGAAGCGAAATAAGTTGCTGGCCGGCGTCTTATTGATTCAATTACTCGCCTGCTTCTTTGCGTCTCAACTCCAGCAAACTGACGATCGCCCAGAATTGACCTGGTTCTTTACGCGGCACATCGTTTGGGCGATTCTATTTGCTCAATTGATAAACATTGGTTTTTTCGTCGCAATGTTTCCAGCAAGCTTTGTGTTTCGCATGTCGCTTGTTACCGGCTGGACGATTACCGCAATCTGGCTATTCGTTCTGGGTGATAACGTCGGCCGGCGTCCGGGAATTCTCAATGAATTTCTGCAATCACACATTTCTTCACTGCCTCTTGTTTTGATTGGCTGGGCGACACCTTTTTTTATTGCCAGAGGATTCATGCAATGGCAATTAAGTTCGACTTACGATGATGCCCGAACACAAAAGATTTCCATACTGTCGCTAGTGTTTGCTACAACCGTCGCTGCCGCGGCGATGAAATTCCTGACCCTTGGCGAAGAACCATTTTTGAAAACGGGGGTCGCCATGGCATTGATAGGATCGGGAATTGGATTTTCAATGGCGATTCCGATTACCCACTTAATCATGAAATCAAAACATTTCCTTCGAGCCTTAATACAACTGGAATTATTCGTCGGCTTAATATTTATTTTGGTGATTCTTCTTATTGATTGGTTCGACCCAAAGTTTGATTTAAAAAGAATGGGGGGCGGTTGGGCATTTATCTCTACGGTGATTTTGGTTTACGGGGCTTTCCTTGTTGCAATCCGAGGACTCGGATGTTCCCTAGTGATAGGGAAGCCTAATTCCGAATAAATCGACTTCTTGAAGCTTGGGGATTCGTTATGATGCTCGAATCACTATGGAAATCGAAAAGAGCCTACGACACCATGAGTCTTGAGATTGATCGAACACCAAACTTTGCCATTGGTCGAGCCAACCACCTTCTGCAAAGTGAGATGCGAAACGGACTGCAAGACTCAAAATCAAATCTCTCTCCCGAAGGCTGCTCGATTCTCCTGCTACTCACTAAAATCGGTGAACCAATTCGAGTGAGTGAACTGGCCTCTTTAGCAGTGAGAGATGGAACCACTTTAAAACGACAAATTGACAACCTTGTCAAATTAGAATTCGTCACCCAAACCAAAGATCTTTCGGATGGTCGGGTCGTTCTCATTTCAAGCACCGCCACCGGTAACCAAGCCATTCGCGACCTAGGCCCTCTCTTCGACTCAATCACTCAAAAAGCAATGGACGGCATTACGCCTGAAGACCTCGCTAAAACACTCGACGTTCTGCAAAAAATTAAGCTGAACCTGCTTTCGTGATGAGGATTCAGCCCCTTTTCTAGTTACCGTAAATTTCGCTGGCAACCTTGCAAAGCTAGCTTGAAAAGACCAAAAGGCAGCGTAAACCACCAAGACCGCCAAAACGTGCTCGCGTGACTACGGTCTGAGCACTCTAAATCACTTCCCATATCATTCTGCGGTTGACGCTGCCCTGCGAGACTCCTAACCTCCCAGCGAATTTATCTGCGCCCACAATGCGCGTGACAGAAATCCGCAAGCCAAGGAAGGCACGGTATGAAAACGCAAGGTGAAACCCGAGATCCAAATAGCCAAATAATCAAAGTTGGCAGACGAGTATTCCTTGCGGGACTGGTTGTCACGGCAACCGGTTGCAAAAACATGATTCGCCGCGGGCAAAGCCCCGACGACACCATTCCGCTCGTCCAACTGTACGATGAGAATGTGTCCAAGACAAAGTACATCGGCGACATCTGCGGCATTTGGGGTCTGGACTTTGCCAAGGTCGACGGAATCGGTTTGGCCACCAACCTCAAAGGCACGGGCAGTCCACCTCGCCCCGGCGGACAGCGTGATCAGCTAATCCGCGACTTGGAGATGAATGAAAACATCGAGGACGCAAAAAAGCTTGTCAAAAGCGACAACACGGAACTGGTTGTCATGTACGGCATGCTTCCCCCCGGCATTCGTAAAGGCGAAACGTTTGACCTCAAAGTGAGTGTCCTTGCCAATTCGGATGCGACGAGTCTTGAAAGCGGAAACGTTTTACAAACACGCATGCGTCCGATGAGATATTTGGGTAGAAAAGTCGGCGTCAAACAAGGTCACGTCACGGCGCTTGCTAAAGGCCCGATAGTTGTTGATGCGATCTACGAGACGCGGCAAGATCAAAAGAAAATGATTGAAGGGACGATCTTGGGTGGCGGAAAAGCTCTCGAAGACCGTCCCCTGGGTTTGGCTATTCGAACCGATGAATACTCGATGAAGACGACGACGATGATGTCCCGTGCCATCAACTCCCGATTTACTGCGATTAGCTCATCTGGCCGCAAAGGCGTTGCCGAACCCAAAACCGACAAGTCAATCGAACTGATCGTCCCCGACAGTTACCGCTTAAACATCGGCCGCTATCTCGCGGTGATTAAAAACATCGCTTTTTCCGAGCAAATCGCCGATCGCGTCAACCGAATGGAATTATTGGATCGTGAGATGGGAGAGCCAGCCAAAGCGGGTGAAACGGCACTCCGCCTCGAAGCACTTGGAAAGGATGGCATCCCCGCTCTCAAACGAGCGCTTCGACATAATGACCTCGAAGTCCAATTCCACGCTGCTCAGGCACTGGCGTATTCGGGAGAAGCCGACGGGGTGGACATCCTGATCAAATGTGCGCGAGAAGAACCAGCATTTCGCTGGCATGCAATGACCGCACTCGCTTCGCTCGACGATGTCTCAACTTCATCGGCACTTGCGGATTTGATGCAAGTCCCCAGTGCTGAGACTCGCTACGGAGCCTTTCGTGCCATGCGAGCTCAATCACCCAATGACCCTTTGATCGCAGGTGACTGGTTGGCCAAAGACTTCTTTCTCCACGAAATCCCCTCGGATGTCGAACCGATGGTTCACTTTTCAAAATCAAAACGTCAGGAAATCGTATTATTCGGGCATGAACAAAAAGTTTCCGATGATTTCATGCACATTGAAAAAGGAATCACAATTCGCGGAAACGGGAATGGAAGAGTATCGATCACTCGCTACTCCGCAGAGTATGGCGATGAGAAAACCACTTGCACCACTAAAGTGGCTGACTTAGTTCGCACCTTGGCGAAGTTTGGATTTACCTACAGTTCGATGTTAAAAATGTTTCGGAATGCCCAACAATCCGAGATGATTGACACCCGTCTTGTTGTAAATGCAATTCCAAAATTAGGTCGCAAGTATTCTCCTGATGAAATGGTGGGAGGATTGCCACCGGAGAAATCCAAGCGTTACGTTGCTGAACCGATGCCAGAGCTATTTCGAACCGGTGAGGAAAAACGGGTCAAACGCCGGGTTCAAGAAGAAACCGTCGGGTCATACACCAGAGAAAACGAAGAGGAAAAACCATCACAATGGAGCAAGCTCAAAGGCTGGGCCACAGGTGATTCCGAATAAAAATATTTTCGACGAGCAAGCCCGTCGAGCTCCCCGGAGATCATTTCATATCGGAATGGACCCAACGGTCAGGAATGCCCCAAACTACAACATGCCAGGAAATTTACTGCAGGATCCGAATCAGGCCGCTCGGGCACGGACCATCACACCATTTCAGGCAACATGAATTAGCTTGAATAAAAAATTTTGAATTGAAATGTTTTGAAAACTGTCCCTGTTCGACACTGTCACAGAAAGATAAGCAACCGCAGAATGACTGCTGACCAATGCTAAAAGCTCTTGAGCTCAGTGGCTTTAAGAGCTTTGCTGACAAAACTCGATTTGAGTTTCCAGCTGGGATTACCGTCGTGGTGGGCCCCAACGGATCTGGAAAATCAAACATTGTTGATGCGATCAAGTGGGTCCTTGGTGAGCAGAGTGCAAAGAGTCTGCGCGGCAAGGACATGTCGGATGTCATCTTCAAAGGCTCCAGCGGGGCAAACTCTCGCCGCCCTGCCAACGCTGCGACCGCGACCATTGTTCTTGAGAACTCTGACAACCGTTTTTCTTACGATGCCGAGGAAGTACTTGTCTCTCGACGAGTTTATCGAAGCGGTGAGTCCGAGTACTTGATTAATGGGGAAACGGCCAGGCTCAAAGACATCAAAGAGATGTTCCGAGGAACCGGCGTCGGCACCGACGCCTATAGCCTTATCGAGCAAGGCAAAGTCGAGCGTATGTTATCGACCAGCCCCAAGGATCGCCGCGCCATCTTTGAAGAAGCAGCCGGAATCAGCCGGTTCAAAGCAAAAAAGGTGGACGCACAACGCCGCTTGGCACGAGTTGAAGGCAACCTGATTCGACTCGCCGATATTGTCGAAGAAGTTGGCAGTCGCTATCGCAGTGTAAAAGCCCAAGCCTCAAAAGCCGCTCGCTACAAAGAACATTCAGATCGCCTTCAGCAGCTGAGAACCTTTGTTGGCTTAAAAGATTGGCGTTCATTCTCCACGAAACTGGAAACAGCTCAATCCGATCACGAACAGGAGAGTGTCAAAGCCAAAACACTTGAAAGCGAAATTGAAGCAAAGACCTCTCGGAACAAAGATGTTGAAACGCAGCTTGAACAGATTTCAAATGACTTGGTGAAACACCAGGAAACTGCGACTTCGCTTCGCGAGAAACTGGCCCAAGTGGAATCCAATCTTGAACTCAATCGCTCAAGGCTTGAAGATCTTGATGCTCGCAAGTCACAAATGTCCGAGCAATTTGATCGCTCGACAAAGCGTACCGAAGAATTTCAATCTCGAATTGAGTCGGCTGAGAAAGAATCGGAGACAGCAGAATTAAATTACCGGGAAGCGTCGGACAGGCTCAAGGAACTCGAGTCAGAACTTACAGGCGTTGACGAAAAGATTATTGATCTGCGGACCGCCAGCGAGACTCACCGCAACAAACATACAGAATTGCTTGGCTTAATCACCCAACTTGGACGATTGGTCAGCGCCGCAGATTCGCAGTTCGAGACATTAACTAAATCCAAAACACGTTATCAAACAACGGTCAATACGTTGACCGAAGAATTGACTTCACACCAGTCAGCTCATGACCAGTTTCAACAAGAAACTCGGCGACTGAAGGCGGAGGCTGAATCAAAGGATACCGTTCTAGCAGAGGCTAGACGAAATCATGATGAGCTAAAATCGGAACTTGCTGGTCGCCGCGAGCGGCTGGGAACTCTCCAAACACAACACGCCGGTCTCAGTCAACGAGCCGAGGTCATCGAAGAACTAGAAAAAAGCCTTGAGGGAATCAATGCAGGAGCCAAAGAGCTTCTACGACATGCAAAATCACCCAATCGAGGCCCGATGTCTGATGTCGTGGGACTGGTCGCTGATTTAGTTTCAGTTAACGTACAGCACGCCGCCATCGTCGACGTCGCCTTGGGTGAGATGGCTCAATTCGTCGTGGTTGATGGCGATGAGTTAGTCAATCAAATTGCTGACGAGAGAATCAAGCTCAATGGTCGAGTTGGTTTAATCCAGCTTGATTCGCCCCCCACCCTCGGTGCTGACCCCAACATCAACCTCAATGGTGCGCCGGGAGTGATTGGACGGGCAGACCGTTTAATTCAGGTCAAACAACCCTACACCGCGTTCATTCGACAAATGCTGGGAGGAACCTGGGTCGTTAAAACATTGGGAGACGCGCTTCACTTGCACTCCAATCATCAAGGAGGTAACCAAGTTAGATTTGTTACCCTCGATGGTGAGATTGTCGAGGCCGACGGAGCTGTGGTTGTTGGACCCAAGTCCGTCACTGCCGGCTTGGTTTCCAGGCGAAGTGAACTGCGGGCATTGAAACGAGAAATCGCACGGCTCAACGAAGAGGCTGATCAATGTCGTGCACAGGTCGAAACGTTGACCCATCAGGAAACAGAGGCCGAACAATCAGTCCAGCTTCAACTCAACGAAAACTCGGAACTGGCCTCCCATCTTTCCGATCAGGAAATGCAGGCAAAGACCGCCGCGAAACAGATCAACGCGACAAAAAAGCAACTGGATCAAGTGCACCATGATCTACTCGAATCAACCAGCAAACTGACGGAAATCGAGAGCGGACTTGTCTCGAATCAAAACGAGCTCTCCAGTCGAGAAATTGAAATCGACAGCATCGCTCAATTACTTTTATCCAACGATTCCGAAGCCCAAGAATCGCAAACTCGTCGTTTAAATATTGAAAAATCAGCGACCGCAGCAAAAGTCAAGTTAGCCAAGGCCGAGCAGGTCCTTGAAAGCGTTCAATCGCGAGTCACACAATACCAGGCTGAGTTTGAAGAACACCAACAATCTTACCAACAGTTCCAGGTTCAGCGTGAGTCGGATGAGACCGCGGCAGTTTTAGCAAAACAAGAAATTGAAAAAAGCTCTTCCGATCTTGCCAAGTTAAGCAGCGAAAAAGAAGAAGTTGATGATCTGTTAACCAAGTTTACCCAGCGAAGGCTCGAGGTCGATTCAGAACGGCGAAAATTCGCAAATGACCTCAGCGGAGTTCGGGACCAACTTCGCTTGGCACAAGATCAAGCTCATCAATCCCAGATGCGGATTGAACAACTGAACATGCAAAGAGGGCAACTCGCCGAACGGATGGAAGAGGACTACGGAATCGACATCGCCTCAGTCGAGGAAGACCCATCCGACGAAGACCTTGCTGAGCGTGACAAGATTGACGCTGAGATTACTGAATTACGCAAAAAAATTGGCAGCATTGGATCGGTTAATCTCGACGCGCTTCAGGAACTAGAGGAACTCGAGAGTCGCTATCTTGCTATGGACGAACAGTACCAAGATCTCGTTCAGGCGAAAGAAACGCTCGAAAAGATTATCGTCCGCATCGACAACGATAGCCGCAAACTGTTCGTTGAAACACTCGAGGCAATCCGACTGAACTTTCAAAAGCTCTTTCGCCAGACATTCGGGGGTGGTAAAGCAGATATCATTCTCGAGGCCGATGCCGATCCACTCGAAGCGGGAGTCGAAATCATCGCGACCCCGCCCGGTAAGCCGGAATTTAACAATTCGCTATTGAGCGGCGGTGAAAAAGCTTTAACCGCAGTCTCACTATTAATGGCAATCTTTCAATTCCGGCCAAGTCCGTTTTGTGTTCTCGATGAAGTCGACGCGCCATTCGACGAAGCCAACATTGGTCGCTTCATTGATGTTCTTAAAAGCTTTTTGGGTTGGACCAAATTTGTCATTGTGACTCATTCGAAGAAAACAATGACCGCGGCGACAACGCTTTACGGTATCACGATGCAAGAGTCCGGCGTCTCCAAACGAGTTAGCGTTCGTTTTGAAGATGTCAGTGAGGACGGTCACATTTCCGATGAAGCCATCCGTCGCGCCGACGAGGATGCAGCGTAAACTTGCCCCTTGGACTTCGATCGGCCACCTTCTCTGATACCTGAATTACTTCGTTCGGGAGAGCA
>JAQWLH010000174.1 GCA_029247405.1 Mariniblastus sp. | reverse complement strand
CGTTATTGAGGTGGTGAATGATCTCGGTGACCTTTCCACTCACATCAGTGGCAATGGGTGGATTTGCATTTCAGCAATCTTGCTGGTTTGCGGTTGGTTTTGGCTTCAGGGCTCAAAAGTTCGCGGAGCTTAAAATAAGCTTGAATCCTTAAATCCGAGCGAATCAATCTGCTCTTGGTCCTTGGCAGCGGCCGCTTTGTTTCCGCCTCTCAGGTGCACTTCTTTTCGGTGATGCAAGAGGACTGCTGTTGTTCTAGCCGAGTACTTCTTCCGTTGGGCGATTTGTTCGCTGGAAATTTCCGGGGTGTTGTAAAGCGAACTTTCGAGTGCAAGTTGGCTGAATTGCGACGACAGAACAGCTAAATCTAAATCGGACAAGGCTTCCTTGTAGCTGCTGTAAAGCAAGTCGGCGTTCGCAATTCCTGCAATCTTGGCGCTCATCGAACTGGCTGTATTCCACGATTGTCGGCCTAGAACGAAACCCCGCGTATCAAGGTAGGTACTGGCAACATCGAGTGAATTCAGGCAGGCAAAATCACTGGGTAGCTTTTTGACCATTGCTGGAAACTCAAAACCGAGCTCACGAATGCGAATTCTGTCTCTATCGGCTTTGGCTGGTTTGCCAAAATCTTCAAATATCAATGCTCGCGTTGCGAGCATTGCTGCCAGAGAGGTTTTCTGAACTTCAATTCTAGCTCTCGAGTTGAGCAGCGATCTTTCGGCCACTTTACCAAAAGGAAACTCAAATTGAGATTCGTCTGTAACGTTTGCCTTCAGGTTCTCCTGAAGCTTTGCGAGAGTCGAATCGTACTGATCAATCTTTTGACTAAGGTGACCGATTGCAACTTGATGACGGTTGACGTGTCGCGAGATCATTCCAGCCGAAATCAGAGTCCGAACTCGAAGTGGGAGCATCAGTGGAGAGCCCCATGCTTGTCCTTGCCCTGTCTCGACCTCGGTGATCGCTTTTTGAATGTCTAGCGCGGCTTTGTTGATCTCCTGCTCCGCCAACCCACGAAAATACGCCAAATTATTCAGTTCTCCGGGGCTGCGAGAAATATGGTCGCCAAGTGATTTTTTGTAATCAGCCAACGCCCGATCGAATTTTCCCAGGAATCGCCAACAAGTCGCCCTGGTGTCGTAGCCTCTAATGTCGTTTGGATGAAGCTTGAGGTATTCATTGCAGAGTCCAATGCCCAGTTCGCACTGCCCATCCTCGGCGTACAGACGGGCGAGTTGAAGCTTGATGTTGTTGTCTTCGGGGGAAAGCTCATTTGCTGATTCAAGCTCAGCGATGGCGGCTTTGATTGGGGCCGCGGAAGTATAAAGAATGTTCGCTCTGGCCTGTTTCCATTTAGCCGATTCTTCCCGGCAGCCGAAGCTGAAAGGCAGGATTGCCAGTGCCAACACCAGGAAACGCATCGACATTGAGGACGGGTGCTGGCGAGGATTCAATTGGGTGAATCGAAAGTTCAAGGTGTCATTCGGTCTGGCTAGAGGGAAATTAAAAGTGGTCCATTGGTTTGTTAATGAGTCTCGGTTGCCGTTTCGGGTTCAAGGAACTCTTTGGCGGCGTTTAAGATTTCCCTTTTGATGATTTGAAGTTGGTTGCGGTTTCGGATCTTAATTCCCTCCGCGTCGGTCACATAGAAAACATCGATTACCTGGTGGGCATAGGTCGAAATTCTAGCGAAGGTCACGTCTAAGCCGAGTCGATGAATCTTCTTTGCGAGTTTATACAACAAACCGGGTTTGTCGTAGGCAAATACATCTATGATTGTGGCTGAACTCACGGTTTCATTGTTTATCTTGACTCGGATCTCGGGACGAGACAATTTCAACGCCACGCTTTCCTTTTTCTGCCAAACCGATCGGAATTTTGGAGACCCATCGGCGACACCACGGAGTAGATCGGCAGCGCGAGTCTTGATTTCCTCAAGTCGTAAATCTGAAGGTTCTTCAAATTCGGTGTCTTCAAACTGAATCCAGTACCAAATTAAAGATTCATCGAGAGATTTGATGTCTGCCGAGCGAATTTGCAATCCGAAACTACTGAGTAGGCCGGTCAGTTTGTGAAACATTCCGCTTTTTCGTTTGAAGACTTTACCAATGCAAAGCTCGAGCAAATTTGAATTTTCAAGCCGATTAACTTCACAGACAAATCCATGGGATTGAATGTTTTTTAGTTCGATGAGCTGACGAGCAATGTCTTCAAAACGATGGAGTGCGCAGTAATTATTAGGCAGGTTGCGAGCCCGTTTTTTGAGCCAGCTCTGCTCCTCCGGATCGTCACTGAAGAGCCCAATCATATCGTAAGTTTGCTCGTAGGCAGAATTTGCATCCTCAGAATGGTCTCCAATCAGAACGTTTCTTGCGTGGAGAAAGAGTTCGGTCAGTAAACTTTGTTTCCATTGATTCAGCACTCCTGAACCGACGGCTGAAATATCGGCACAGGTCAGCACAAATAGCATCGAAAGCATTTGCATCGAACCGACATTGGATGCGAACTCGGCCACCATGGATTGGTCATTGATATCGCGATGAAATGCGAGGTGCGACATGACCAGGTGGTTGTGAACCAGAAACTTGATCGTTTCGGTTTGTTCGTCCGGCAAATCAAATCGTTCGCCAATCTCGGCAGCGATTCGACGTCCGACTTCGCTGTGATCTTCGGGAAATCCTTTGCCAAGATCGTGAAGTAACAAAGCGAGATGCAGAACGTTTTTGTCCCGAATTTTTCGGTAGGTTTTCCCAACGATGGTCTGGTCATTCTCAAAGGCCGTCGCATTCTCCAAGGCGCGGATTGAGTGTTCGTCGACCGTGTATTTGTGGTACTCATTGAATTGAAGGAGTCCACGGGCGTGCGTAAAGTTTGGAATGATTTTTTCCAAAACTTTCATTTCGTGGAGTCGTCGCAAAAGTTCGGCAAGCCCTTTGGTGTTGGCGAGGAGTGCCATGAATCGCCGGGCACACTCCCGTGTAAATTTGATGTTCGGATGTTTCAGCATCTGGTGACGAATGGTGATCCAAGTCTGGTGCTCGATGGTCTTTCCATGCAAACAAGCCAATTGCATGAGACGAAGCACCTGCTCAAGGTCCGTTTTGACCGCATCAAGAGAGGATCTAATTACGCCGATCTGAGTGGGACCCATGCGGAAGTGGTTGTCAATCTGCCGCGTCACAAGTGGCTCAAGGACAACTACCGAAGACTTTTTTCGACTGGTGCTTTTGGAGACAAAGTGATCGCAGATGTAACGCATTCGACTGGTGAACACGAAGTATTGCCTCATGAACTCTTCAACCGATAGCAGGGCATCATCGCCAGAAAAGCCAAATTGCTCTGCCAAACGAACTTGTTCGCTTCGCCCCATGAGGTCGTGAGGACGGTCGGCGTGGAAATGCATCTCATTACGAACCCGAAGCAGGAATTCGTGCGATGCTTTGAGTTGGGTTGAATCCGCGGTAGAGAGCGCTCCGTGAGCCAGCAGTTGGTCCGGGTCTTTGACGCCATAACGGACAAAGCCTAACCAGCGGATTAAATGCAAGTCGCGGAGTCCGCCACGAGATTTTTTAACGTTAGGACGTAGTAAATAAACCGTTTCACCGAACTCAATTCGTTCTTTTTTTCTGGCTTCGATGATCGCGTGAATAATGCTCGACGTCTTTTTCGTCGTGATTCGTTTGAATCGACCTTGAAAGTAACGAAAAAGCTCTTCGTTGCCGGCCAGCAAGCGGGCTTCGGTAAGCGAAGAAAATATATAAGCGTCCTTGAGGGACATCGTGCAGGCTTCGCGCGGTGTGCGCAAGCTGTACCCAAGTTGCATGCCCGAATCCGTAATGTCTTGAGCGATGCGGTGTGAGAATTCGACGATGTCGTCGGTCAAGCTGCCCTGATAAAGCAACATCAAATCGACATCAGAGTAAGGCGCGATGTCACGCCGCCCTGAACCGCCTAAAAATACCAATGATATCCGCGAATTCAGATTGGGCGAAATTTCGGAGAGGGCATCTTCGTAAATTCCCAAAAGAACGGAATCGAGCAGATTACAAAGAGCGTGACATACGTCTAATCCGATTCCACCCGCATCATGAATCTTTCGAATCTCGACGCGCCCTTCGCGCCAACGCTTACGCGATTCAAGGACGCTGGGTCGGATTCCGAAACCCGTATTCATGCGATTTTGTGCCGTCGTGATACGGCGTCAAGGTTTGGCAAGTAGTTCCCTAAGGCGGTAGGGATTTGCGCTGATCGACCAAACACTCGATCAGCGCGGGTGAACAACAACAGGTCACGATCGGCAAAATGTGTGGTCAGCCCATTTGCCAATCGAAGCCTGTCGTTTTAGACGGCGTCTTTGCCGGTTTCCCCAGTACGGATTCGAATTACTTCTGATAAGTCAGAAACAAAAATCTTACCATCGCCCATCTGGCCCGTTTGCGCTTGACCCATGATGGTCTCGACAACTTGCCGCAGTTTGTCTTCGGCGACTACAACTTCAACTTTGACTTTGGGGACAAAGTCAATCGCGTATTCATTACCGCGGTACATTTCGGTATGGCCCTTTTGACGGCCGAAACCTTTCACTTCTGTAATGGTCATTCCTTCAACGCCACACTCCGTCAGAGAAGACTTGATGTCGTCGAGTTTGAAATGGCGAATAATGGCTTCAATTTTTTTCATGGGTTATGTTCCTTAATTGCCTCGGTGTTCGGTGGACCGAATCATACTTGCGATCAGCACGCGCTGATGACCACATATCAAGTACGTTGCAAGGCTGTCCTATTGTAACGGATTATCGTCAGAATCTAGTCCCTCACGACAACTCATCTTTCGAGCGTTTGCTCGCCTTCGGAGGTAACGGAACAGGATTGACCGCTAAGCCGGCCATCTTAACGTTAGTTAGGTTTAATGGTGTATCAATGGCGTGTTGAAATCTCAGTTTGCAGAGTTCCAGCGTCTAACTCTAAACCGTCCCGTCAGTTCTTCTGATTCGCTCGACCAACGTCCCAATTGACCTCGTTAGAGCCCGAGCGAACGTTGGCGACTCTTGCCAGAACAAAAAGTAAGTCTCCCAGTCGATTGAGGTAGATTAGCTCGACTGATAAGGAACGATCGATCTTTGAGGTGTTTAGCTCAACCAAGTCTCGCTCAGCCCGACGACAGACCGATCGGGCTAGGTGGAGAAAACTTCCGGCTTGATTGCCACCGGGCAAGATAAATTCGGTTTGAGGTGGAAGTTCGGATTGGAATTGATCAATTTGTAGCTCCAGTTCCCGGACCCGTAATTCGGGGAAATCGGGCGGGCGGTTGCTGGCTCCCATGCAAGCGGCGACTTGACTGCCAAGGTCAAATAGATCGTTTTGAATTTGCTCGAGCAATTGATCAATGTCGGCAAAAAGGTTGCTGGATTGAGTTGGGGCAGTTTCGGCCTGATCCCCCTTTGTTGGGGGTTTCGCATGAGGTGTTGTCAGAGTCGATCGTGATAAACCAATTAAAGAGTTGGTTTCGTCCAATGAGCCACACGCATTAATCGCCAAATGTGATTTGGGAACTCGAATACCGCCCAGCAAACCGGTCTCGCCTTTATCGCCCGTCTTGGTATAAATTTTCATAGAGAGTTTGGTCATGAGGATGGGGTACGGATAACGGCATCGCAAAAAGGAAGCGTTAAAAGATGGCAAAAATCAAATCTTGCGGGTTCTTAATCTTCAGAGAAAATCCTACCCGATCGTTTTTGTTGATGCGACATCCCAACCGGTGGGATTTGCCTAAAGGTCACGTCGACCCCGGTGAAACGAATCTCGAATGCGCATATCGAGAACTCGAGGAAGAAACCGGAATTAGTGCCGATGATATCGAGATCGATAATGAGTTTAAGTTCAAGCAAAAGTATACTGTTACGTATAAGCGTAGCAATTACGTTCCCAAAAAGAAAAAGCTGATCATTTACTTGGCAAGGCTACTGCACGAGGTTGAGATCACTACAACGGAGCATGAAGGATTCGAGTGGTTTGATTGGAATCCCCCTCATTCAATTCAGGAAAAGACAATCAATCCGGTTCTTAAAAAGCTGGCCAAACACTGGCGAAATTCGAAGGTCGAAAGCTAATTGAAATCTTTTGGGATTTTGAATTGCATCACGGTTGTGTTGGGTTTGCTGGTCGTGCTCTGATTTATCCGCCGGACGAGCTAGCCCCTAGAAAGCGTGTTTCGCTACAAGCAAATGTCGCGCACTGCCCATTGTATTTCCAGCAATCTCGGCAATGGGGCGTCTTGCATCGTGTGCAAACGACCATGTTCTGTAAGATTTCTTCACTGCATATTGGGCATTTCACGTCGCTTACGATCGAGGCCTCGTTTTCGTTGATGAACGAAATCCCTTGGGCGTTGACCAGCATCAGTTGGTCAAACAGGTTGAGTGAGAAGCAAACAAAATCTTCCAGTGGCAGATGCTCTTTAATGTAGCCCGGTTTTGAAACCAGGAGGCTCCCACGACTGATCGAAATGATGACTTCGTTATTGCCCATGTGTCGCCGAAGTTGCTCAATTTGCCACTGAACGCCGTTGTTGAGGAGGTCTAAAGCGACCGCCGGTTGATTCGAGGTGATGTAAAAGTCAGTACGGAGCTGAGCTGAATCGACTTCGACTGTTTTCATTGTACCTTGGCCCCACCGGCGGTTTGGGGAAGGTGCTGATGCAATTTCAAGTTTCAATTTCTTGTTGGGCCAAATCATTGAGAGCTCGGTGGAACGACCGGTTGAATGCCGAGCTGATTTTCGATTTCTAAGTGTGCAAAAGGTTCGACCGTAATTAAACGTCAGGCTAGGTTTAACAAGTCCGAACCCGTAAATAATTCCGCCCTTCCCATTCGATTTGCCAGAGTACCGCTTTCCCAAACGATCGTAAGTTCGATTCCAGCGGCTAAGTCGTCCCCACACCGATCCGATCACGAACACGGAAGTAGACGCAGCGATAATGAGTATGAGGGCGGTAAACAGTTTCATGGTTTGGTTCCTTGAGCCTTTAAGTTGAAGGCGGTCACCACTCCTTAATTCTTGTTGCGAAATTCACCGTCAGCTTTTTCCACCGCTACCGGATTTGCCAGGTCTGCAATCTGCGGATCGGCATTGTTGGAAGCGTCGAACTCAGGCTCGTTTCCGTGATAGTTGTCGCGTCCTGGGGGCGAGGCAGGAGCCAGTGAGTCGGATTCTGCAACGCGTCGGAGGGCCAGCAGATACCCAATGCCTGATCCAACCAACGTCATCGCAAACGCGCCAATGCCAGCAAGCCACCACGAATCAGGCAGCGTTGCTTTTGGGACAACTTTGTTCTCGGCGGTTGTGTCCAAGCTCGACTTGAGTGTTTGGATTTGTTGATTGGCGGCTTGTAAGTCCTTCCGCGTCTCAACTAATTGCGATTCAATTTTGAGAGAATCGTTCGTCTTCAGTTGCAGTGCACTGAGTGCTTGCTCCTTCTCAAACTGCAATTTTTCTGCCAACGCCAGTTGCCCCTCAAGATTGGATTGCATCTGCTGGGTTTGCATCTTGGCTGTGGAAAGCTCTTCCACCCAATTGGTCTCGCCGGTTTGTGAGGCGATGAGTGCCGCAAGGACTTCATCGAAAACGTTTTCGCGGGCTGCATAATTCTGGCTCGCTGTCATGAACTCAAGCTTTTGCTCCAGGCGTGTGATCTTCTGTTGGTCTTCAGCAGAAGTGGTAGTAGCTGGAACCAGGGATTTCCATGCTAAAACTACGACCAGAAACAACTGAATTACCAGTATGCCCAGAACCGCGAATTCCGTGATTGGTTTGCGTTTGTCCATCAGAGTCACCGAGGGTTGAGAACCCATTGTTGGGTTTCCTGAATAGCGAGGATCCATGTTCATTATTGGCTCCTTGTTGTAGATGCGTGCATACTGCTCCAGCTCTCGCTGTCGAAAACGTCCGGTTGTCAGCACAAAACCATTTGTTCGACGAGTTGTTTGATTGCCGGCCCACTGGAACCAGCCACGGTCCTGCTCGCAAGGGTCAATTACCAATGCAACATCTAGGGGACGATTGAAGAAGTTGTTGCAGATGAACAAGTCCATGCCGGAAAGAAAAACGCTCCAGCCCGGATGCGTGTGGTACCAGCCCACCATTTCCAGGTCAGGGTGGAACTCGCTGCGTTGTCGCGTAATCTGGCTCCAGGTTTCGTGTGTGAACTTAAAACTACCTTTGGTTGCCTCGTAATGCTCGGCACGAAGGCAGTCCGTGATGACGACAAACGGTCGGCCTTGGTCGTCAATTCTTTGCTGTCCCAGCATGACGCCACCCAGCTCTACTTTCGTATTGCTTACCGCATGGGCTTCCATGTCGCGCATCACATCGAGGTCGGCATAGATTAGCAGCTCGTTAGCACCAACTTTGCCAACGGGACAGGTTGCAAAGTGAGCATCCTGATCCGGGCGTAGCGCAGGTTGAGGCTCAGTTTGCTTGAGATCGCCAAATTGAATGTCGGAACTCATAAGTTCATAACTTGAGAAAGTGGTTGCGGACTGGGGTTGGCCGAGTCGTCGAGGGGCTGGTGTTTTCCGTTATGGAGTCAGATTTAAATTGCGTCAGATGAAACGTGCTTGAATTTGTTTTTTTCTTGTCGTGCGTTCCTTCATTTGGTGTTGGCCGTAAATGCGGTCGCGGCATCCTCTCCCAGTAAAACAAAGAAATTTTCCTCGCCCGAATTTACTTTGACGATATCGTAATTGGGAATGCCCAGCTGGCTGAGTGTTCGGTCGGTCAGGTTGGAGTCCGATGTGATTTCGCAAGTGGTGTTGGGACTCACTGGCTCAGAGCATCGTTCACACAATCCGTCGCTCGATCCGACTTTGCAAAGCGTTTGATAGATTCTCTTGGTTGAGTCACAGGATCGGCAGGTCAGTTCAGTTACAAAGTCGCGGTCGAGTAATAGTCGGTAATCCTTAGCCTCGGCTGATGGAGGGGTGCTGTCGGACCTCGCAATGGCTTCAAAAAGTTGCTTGACCGTGGTCTTTTGGGCACTGAGCGGGAGTTCAATGAGGTCTTCGTAGGTCTCGTGTGAAAGGCAGTCTTCCCGAGGTGGGAATGTCGTTTGATAAAAACGATTGGCTGCACCATTAAAAACCAATGCTTTGCCTACTGCTGCTGGTAAATCGTGAATCAGTTTGAGTGCTTCTTGCACCTGTAGCCCACCGATAATCGAAGCGATGGTTGGCGCCGTGGGGACTTTTCCTTGTTGCAAGTCTTCCTGCCGCAAAAGTGGGCAGCTGTATCGAAGCGAAATTAGACGGTAGTCGTTTTCCGTCATGGCACACTCGTAACAGGAGCCATGGGGGGGCATGAATACTTTCGCCACTCCATTGATCTCTTGAATTCCGCCGTCAATCCACGGTGTATTGGCTTTCCAGCACATGCGATTGATCCACAGGCGGGCTTCACGATTGTCAACACAGCAAATGACCAGATTGGCATCCCGGATGAGACCCAAACCGATGTCGGTCAAGACGTCTCCATGCTGGGCGATAATGGTGCAATCCGGGTTCAATTCTGTTGCCATCTGGGCAGCAACCTCCGCTTTGGAGCGTCCGGCGTGGTGGGCTCGAAACAAAACCGAGCGTGTTAGGTTGTGGTCTTGGATTTCGTCAAAATCAATCAGGTGGATTTGGCCGACACCCAAAAGAGCGAGGTTTTTTAAAACTTCGTTGCCTAAAGCACCTGCACCAACGACCAATATTTTGGCGTTTGCGATTTTGTCTTGATCCCACCAACCAATCAGTCGAAGTCGTGAATAACGGTCCGAGTCATCAATTAATAACTCGGGCTCTTTGTGATGGGGCGAGGTTTTCTCAGGGTTATTTTCCAAGTTGGTCTCACTCGCTTCGTTGAATCTAAATGGCCTTTAACCGTGGTCGGTGTCGTTTGGTCAATCAAGAAAAATGATTTCGTCGTTGGTGTCCTGTGTTTTGATTTCGATGATTTCGATTCCAGTTTCAATGATTTCAATTCCGTCTTCAATCACCTCGTTTACCGACTTGGCGGAATCTACATTGACGCGTGCGGCGTGGGCGTGGTCGGCGATTGGTTTGTTGTGATTGGCTTTGCCGCTGATTCGATCGCGAATTGAGCGTTTGTCGATGGGGAAAGTGAAATCGGTTTGAGCTTTCGCCCAAAGGGCGGCTTCGCGATTGTAGGGGCTCTCGGTGTCAAAATTATTGTAACGAATCATGTCCCAGAGCATGGTGCACATTTCACTGAGTGTCAGGCTGGGAACCCAGTGTGTTCCGTAGCCACCAAGACAAACGACACCGTTGTTGGAAATATTTGGGTGAAAGATAGGTGTCTGCCAAGCGAGGTTGGGGACCATCCGTGGGTAGGCAGCACCAAGTTCGACCAGTACTTCATGGTGCTGGGAAACAGTGATCACGCCATCGCGATTGCGTTGCAAGCCAGCGCCATTGAAGATGAGTCGATATTTTTGTGGTGGATTGTTGGAGGCTCGACAGGAAAATATGGTACTTTCGGCCATCAGTGTTTTGACTGACTGAAAGTCAGAATTCAATCGGCGGTCACGCGGAGATTTTCGCATTGCACTTATCACTTCCTTATGTCGCGATCGCGACCGTTTTCCATAAAACAACTGGCAGCAAACGAGCCGGGGCGATTGGGACTCTTATTATTCCAGTTTCGCTTAGGCTCAGTCTATGGCTCCGCATGTTGGCGGTCTGCGAGGTGAGTTTCTATGGGATTTGATTTACCGCCAATATACCGCGAGAAGTTTTTCTAGACTTTGGCCAAAACGGAGCTGGGGGAGGCGTTTGGAAATCTAGCCAGCAACAATTTCTGGGTAGACGATTAAGTGGTCGCCAGGTCCGACGTTGGCTTGGACAAGGGTCTCGTGCTCGTGCAGTCGTCGCCCTCCCTCTTTGTGATCCAAGCTATAGCTCATGGGTTGACCATCGGGGCCAACCATCGGCAGGTTCATCTTCGTGATGATGTTGGGCAGAATTCGTTTTACTGTGACGGTGTCTGCGACGACCGCCTCCACGCTCTTTGCACCCGTTTGGTCTAAAAAAGTAACCTGTGTACCTTGCTGCTCAGCTGTTTCTGACATTTTTTGTTTCCTTATGCCTTTGTTCAGGCATTCTGAACTTGTTCCCAAGACGCTCGCGTTCATTCTTGTTCGTAAATGAAACGTAACTATTTGCTTAATTTTGTATATTTTATTCGTTTGAAGCCAAGATCAGTGCTCAATGTCAAACAAACGTGTGATTCTTTTTTAAGTGCCACGCTCAAGCCCTTGTGGCTCGGGGGCGTTCGTCTTCGGCGAGCAATCCGTAGACTACCACATCTTCGAAAACCCCCCACTTTCTTGCGTGTTTTCGGCGTAATCCCTCTCGTTTGAATCCAAGTTTTTCCAAGACCCGTCCGGATGCTGGATTTCGAGCCAAATGACGAGACGTCACCCGCCGAAGGCCTAGCCGTTCAAAGGCAAAATCAAGCAATGGGCGACAAGCCTCAGTGCAATAGCCCTGATTCCAATACTTGCGGCCGATCCAGTAGCCGATTTCTGCACTGTGGTCGCCCTTGTTGATTTCCAGTCCGAGGGCACCAATTAAATAGGGTGCGAACCCCTCGTCGGTAACACAAATTGCAAACGCATAAGCGTCTCCGGTCAATCGAAGCGCATTTTGCGATTCAATCCACTTTGCTGCTTTTCCTTTGGGGTACGGGTAGTCGATGGACCACGTATTGGATGCGATTTGTCTGTCATTCAAGAGTCTCTCAATGACCGGTGCGTCGGACGGTTGGTACTCACGGAGCAAAAGCCGGTCGGTTCGAAGCGAGGAATCAGAGTCGCTTGGCTCGGCTAGTTTGTTGTTTTCTGGCATCTGTTCTGGGGGCGAATTGTGTTGCCAAGGAACACCGATGGCCGATTTTCGGTGACTTGAACAGCATGGAAATATTGAGAGGGGGCTGCTTCTAATTCCTCTCTAGCAAATTTTAACTGGTGGCCGACGAGAGCACATCCTTCGTTGATTCCTCATTGAGGGGAAATAAATGCCCAAATTTGCATGGGAATTCGATCAGTTCCGATTATGAGGATTCTTTGAAAGGTAATTCTCTAAAAAACTGGTCGCAATCCGCACGTCAGTGCCGCGCACCTTTTCCTGACCTACCTTTTGATAGCGGTCAGGGAAAACGCCTGATTTTACGCACCGACAAGTCGTTAGACCCGAGACAAACAATGAGTTATCTGAATCGTTTCTTCCAAGAAGTCTTTGACAGCAAAGAGCAGTCAGCCAGCAGCTTCGATGCTGTTTCTGATGACCAATTGGCGGCTCACTTACAAGTCAGTCAGTATGACTCGTTTGAATTGACCGATGCGGTTCGACCCGCAATGGATCTGAAAATCAAGCCTTGTCAGGGATATCGCCACGACACCTATGTCGATGAAGGATCAAAAACCAAAGTTCCTGTCATTATGGCGGCGGCGTCGAGGAAGCGACTCTTCCCTTTATTCATGCAGTTGATTCAGCGACTCGGATCATCGGTTGATGTTGTCCTCGAATCAAGTCACGCCCAAGCTGAAGGCGGTCATGTCGACCTCTATCGAGAGCATATCGACATGCCTGTTTTGACTAGTATCCTTTGGGACTTTGAAGATCTCTTGCTCAACGATGGCTGCACCGGAATTGCAGTGCTCAATCCCAACACGCCTCAGGAAATACAATTTGAAGAACACAAGCTTTTGATCGTTTATGGAAGTCCTCTAGAGCCGTATGAATTCACGCTCGAACAAAACGGTGTGACTGAAAACGAAAACATCAAGTTTATCACCGAGGCCGAGCACATTCACTCGTCTTCTGACGAGTACGCTCAGCGATTTTTTGAACTTCAAACTGCTCTCGGACTTGATGGAAGCCAGGGAGACGCGCGGCAAAAATACCGAGGCGATTCTTTTGAGGATGAATCGCCAGAGAGCTGGAAAGATAGCTACGGTGAAAGTGATGAGTTTGGCGGCACTTGCTGATTTCAAGTTTGGGTTTTAAGAACTCAAGAACGCGAAAAATAAGTTTATAACAATAACCAGATAAAGGAGCAGATCTCAGATTTGCTCCTTTTTTCGTGTTGGATTGAGTCCTCTGGGAATGTCGAGTCTGGCAAAGGAATGATGCTAGCCTCAAGTTATTCGTGCTGGGGGGCGATCGGAAGCCATTTTTTGAGGGCCCCCTTTGCCAGCTCATTTGTCGGACGTTCGCATTGAGTTCGCCTCACCTCAAACAGATGAAACCCCTGAAAAAAAGGGTGAAGTCCTGTGACTTGGTTTTAACTGGTGAAAAATCAACTGCCTTGGTGGGGCCCTGTAGTGCGATTTGGAACTGATTCAACACCCATCGCTCGATGTAGTTGATTTCAAGAAATTCGGATCTGGTAAATTTTAACGATTGGCTAAGATCTGCGGCTTGGTGGGCCGATGAAAAAGAACATACGAGTCTCTGCATCTAAACTGATACAAAGTAGCTTCGATGATCAAGTGCATCATATTTGCCCAAGCTCACTCAACCTTGATT
>JAQWLH010000168.1 GCA_029247405.1 Mariniblastus sp. | reverse complement strand
TTGATAAAACTGGAAAAGTTATCTGGGAGCATACACCTACTGGAAAAGTCTGGGACTTCGTACTCGTCGATGACCATTCACTCGTCTACCCGGTCATTACCGGTAAAAAAGAGGTGCGGTGTATCGATTATGATCAAAAATTAAAATGGGCTTGGCCCTACGCCGACCACTACCGTGAGATCATCAACATCACGCGTCATCGGTCTCAGTTGATTATCAGTGGACAAATGCCGTCGCATGCAATTGTCATGGGACTCGACGGTAAAGTTGAAAAGACACTTCCGATCCCAACGACATATCAGCACCAGCACGGTCAACTTGGCAACGTATACGGGGTAGGAAAGAACCATTTCCTGGCTCAACTTTGGGGTGAGGGAGTCGTTCTTGAAGTTGATGAGCGAGGCAAAGAAATCTGGAAGTATCAAGTTCCCAGGTTTGGTGCGGGCAAATATCCTGTCGGTACAGTTCAGGATGTTCTCCGACTGGACAATGGTAATACGATGGTCGCTTGCGGGACTCAGGCACGTCTCTTGGAAGTCAGCCGAACCGGGGAAATTGTTTGGATGTTTGATGGGAAATCCAACCCTGAACTAAGATTTACGAACGCCTGCAATTTACAACCATTGAAAAACGGTTCAATCCTGGTGACAAATTTTTTGCGTGGCAATGCGGGAAGCGGCGCCCATGCGTTCATTCTCTCCAAGGCAAGAAGGATTACCTGGACGCTTACTGACCACGAAAATTTTACTGCAGCCAGTCAGGTTTGGGCGATCGAGTCGTAACGAAAGTGGCACTCGACCGGTGGTAAATCTCCTCCAACTAGCGATTCAAAATCCAACAACATTCAAATGCGTCGACCCTGATTCCGCGCTGACCTGACCAGCTCAAGCCGGGGCTTGAAAGAACTTTGATCCAGCGGACACCATGAAGATCGACTTAGCGAGGATTGCAAGTCTGGGTGCTGGGTCAAAGGCCCCAGTAATTCCTTTCCACTGAACGCAAAATTGATGACCAAGCCATCGGAGCAGAAAGCTTAGAAATCTCAAAAGGAGAGACCTATTTTTTAGGTTCTCCCATCAACTCATGCATCTTGTTCGCAAACGAGTCTCCCAATCTCACAAAAAACGCACCGCTTCCCAAATAATGATAAGGGCGGTCGCTTCCAACGGTATCCCACTCGTGGTAGTGCTTGGGCCAACCTTTCTGAAAAACCTCGTTGGAATAGAGCGAGTAATCTTTGTAGCTTTCGACGGATGCCACGCCATTTTGGCTCCCTATCGCTTCCGCAGCAGCCCGTTGTGCCAGCGACACCTCATTCTCACCAACTTTTTCAGCAGTCATTCCCGTGCCAAGGACGCCAATGACAAATGGCATGCCAGGGGTTTTATACTCCTTCCGGATATCATTGATGAAGGCCATCATGTTAGCCTTATAGCTGTCCCGAAATTCAGGAGAGAATTGATCGTTGTAGCCCTGGAACCAAACGAATCCTGCAATCTCATATCCAGCATTGGCGTCATAGTCTGGGTGAAACTTTTTCAGGTCGGCCAAGACATTTCGAATCGACTCATTCATCATTCTGTAATTTAAACCGGCATTTTTATTAATCTCGTCAGCCTTATCACTCGCTTTCTCTTTTTCACTAAGCTGGTACTCTCCAACACTTGGCGGACGAAAGTTGTAGTTTAGAGATTTCCCTCCCCAAGATGTTTTAATCAGAAGAATAGGCCCATCAATCTTTTTGGCCATCGAGAGTCCGAAACCGAACTCGGGTCCGATTTTGTCATCCGATGCGCCATACCCAATACCAAGTTTCCCCGATTTTTTGTTCCTATCTGCAATCGAACTGATGTAAACCCGGTCGGACTCAACGCAAGCCGAACCAACCCTCTTCTTGTATGCCTCATGGAGACCTTTGAGCTTGTTTACCTTTTCTTCGAGCTCTTTCTTTTCCGCCCCCTCAGTCAACGCCTTGACTTTATCGTTGGAGATTCCACCCGTCAGTTGATCCAGTTTTTGGCCTCGTGCCAACTGTTCTTCTAGAGTTGATATTGAGACCCCACTTTTCGCCTCAATTGCCATTTTAAGAAGCTCTTGATCCCGCACCGATTCAGACGCATAAAGAGTCGCAATCGTGTGCGCTCGGGCGTGGCCAACCATATTCGATTGGCCCGCGAGGATAAACACTTTCAAAGGTTCGTCGGCTTGGATTGCGTTGGGGCTGAACAACACAGCGACGCCAAACAAAAACAAATAAAGCAATTTTGGCATGTTGGGATTCATCAGGTGTTGTTCTTTCCGGCGATAGGGAGTGAAAGGGGTGAGCATGGATTGACGGGTTTACAAAATTCACTGAATTAACGTTGTGTCGAAATTGCTTTTGTTGCCCGTGACTATTGTACCGAGCACAATTACTGGTTGCCAACAACCGACAACGCAAGATTCCCAAAGAAAACCACCTCGTCACTTTGTCATTCCTGACTAAATCTCTGCACGACGTCACACAAGCTAAAAATTCAATCAAACTTGAATTCATTTGCTTAAGCTGAAAGCTTAATTTGCGAAAAACTGAGGGGCTTTTCAATATCGTTTGGAACCCTATTCGGTTGCAATCCTTACGATCGCCAGACCGACGCAACACTCCCTCAACAGTAACTCTAAATCGACATCCAAACCGCGGTTATCCAATCGGCTTACCAAAGTAAGTCCGCAATCTCAACAGCTGCGAAGGCAACACAAAACGAGTAATCCAAAGCAATTCAAATGCAAATTCAATAAAAACCTTGGGGGCAGTTGGATTTATTTTGACGCCCTTTTATTGCAAATGAACCTTCTTCTGGTGAAGAGTAGCAAAACCATTTAACCTGGAAGACATTCGAATGTTTATAAGTCAAAAATCCGTCATGCTTTGTTGCATTTTATTGATCGGTACATTTCAAATTCAGCGTGCCCAAGGTGACTTGATCGCCTATGAAGATTTCGAGCCTTACACGGTAAACAGGGCGTTAGCTGGCCAAAGCGGAGGATCAGGATTTGCCGGCAACTGGTTAGGGGAGGTTTTAACATCAAACTTGAGAAGTCAAGCCGTGCCGCCCGCGGACAACTTCCTTTGCCCATGCTCGAAAATCCCGAATCGTGTCCGCCTTTCCGATCTGCTCCATGACAACCACCGCTGCATTCTGGTAAATCTCATCCGAGAAGTCCGCATCACGCGTAATTGCATAGAGATACCCCATGAATTCGTTACGGAATTGCAAATACTGTTAAATCATAGGCGTTTCGGTCGTACTTACGATGTACGGTTATTCAAGTTCGCAAACAAACAAAATCAAAAAATTAAAAAGATTTTGGTAAAACCCAAAGGTCAGCAAACGCATTTCGACACGGGATCAATTCAGAATCGACAAACCATGTGGCTGCTGGGTGGGCGTTTATGCGCAGCTCCGTTTCACTCTTCTCTCGTGTTCGCATCTGTCTTTCCTGAAAGCAAGAAACAGTCAAACATGGACTGTGGTGCCAGCCTTTTCTGCGACACAACTCTCAAACCTCTTTAGCTAAACCCTGCAATCGGGAATTTGCGACGCACTAAAAACCGCCGCAAGTCAAAAATCCCCAATCACCAACCATGACAGGCGGGAAACCGTCCGGTTCAATCTCGTTGATTGCTCATCGTCTTTTCAATCAACATGGTGGACAAACTTCACAACTGACCACGCGTTCCAAAACACAATTGCCGAGCCCTATCGCACACCTAAATTGAACGTGGCTTTCAGGAATCCGAAAACAGAAGGCGCCCGGATGAACAAGGTCAATAAAGATCCAACTCAGCTTTCGGGCTAGACATAGCTGCCGTCGCCCGAAATAGTAACTTCTGTTTCTTTCATCAAGATAGGAGTGCGGTGCGATGTCCCTAGCAGCTCATTTGAATGTCAACTGTTTGGACGTGATGCTAAACAAACCAAAGTTGTCGTATGACTGGCTTCGATTCGACACAAATGACAACTGTAATCTTAATTGCGTTTATTGTCATAACTCACGTTCCAAGCGTTTGTTCGAGCTGCCTATTTTTAAAACATTTCTGGAAGAAAAAGTTGACGAGTTAAACAATTTCCAATTTGGATGTCGCATGGAACCGACACTCGACAACCGTCTCATTGAGTTTATGGAAACCTTGCATTCTTCAAACGCCCGTCCAACTCAATCTATCGCTTTGCAGACCAATGGAACATTGCTTCACCGACACGATGGTCAGCGAATGATTGACGCAGGATTAACAGATATCCAATTGTCAATTGATACAATCAACCAGAACGTTTTTGGCACCCAACGAGGCGGCGCCAAAATTGGAAAGATCCTCAACAATGTCACTCATTTCTCTGAAGAATTTCCAGAGGTTCGCATCAAGTTCATTGTGACTGTTTCAAAAAACAACCTTGATTACATCGAGGAATTGGTGGAATTTGGTTTGAGTGTTGGCGTGAAACAGTTCGTGATTAGAGAGATGTTTCATATCCCAGGCAGTGCCAATGTTGACGATCAACAAATGTCAAAACTGGTCTTACCCAAAGGCCATTTTGATGAACTCAATGAAAATTTGAGTAGCAAATTTGCCGGACAGGCATTTTTGAACTTCATCGATTCAAAAGGAATTTTTGAATACAATGACCAGGTCCAAGTGCATTCCTACCCCAAGACTTCCATGGAATCGCAAAGTTAACCAACCGGTTTTCACTTTACCTAAATCATCCTCATTCCACTCAGCACAACTTGTCGGGCAAGCACAAACAAACCTAAATTGAATTCTATAAACATTCATCAGGAAACAATCGTTCCCTTCAATGAGCTTCATTTGCTGGAACAAAAGTAGACTTGTTTGCCGATATTTTCATACCCCGAGGGCTCGCAAGGGCGTTCCAAATTCGAAAAAGAACAACGCAAACCTTTTGACACGATTCAGCCCAAACGTGATTCTTTCCCCCAGCCCCCTCAGCCAACCCTATCGGTTGCGTTGCCTATCTCCACGCTTCTGTGATAAACCTAAAGCCATCTATCATCGTGCCTTTTATTCGAATGTGGCACAGACCTAGTTCCGCAAACTGTTGGCCCCAAAAGATGAACAGCACAACCTCAAACATGAGTTCTCGGACACAAATTCTTTATTCAGTACTGTTTTCGATCTTGATTTTGGTCAACCCCGTTTGCGCTCGGTTTTACCACGATGACTTCAAAATTGGCGAATTCGTCGAACTCGAATTCTTAGGAAAAAAACACCACGGCAACGTTTATGATTTCACCGGAACGGGTTGGCCTAAAGTCAAATTTGAATATCGCGGTAAAACGATCGAAAGGTTCTTCCCCCCCTCAAGAATTACGTTAGTTCAATCTCCCGAATCTAAACCGCAGCAAGAGGTTCTGGCGAATCCAGCTAAAACAAGAAAATGGATGGATTCTTCCGGATCATTTACCGTCGACGCAAAACTAGTGAACGCAAACGCTGCCACTGTAAAACTCGAAAGAACCGATGGACGCATGATTGCCCTACCGTTATCAAAACTAAGTGAAAGCGATAAAAGCTATCTAGCAAACCTAAAGGTTCAAAAGAGTGCTACTAATCTATTTGCAGCGGGTGAAATGAAAACTACCCCCAAAGCAACAAGCGGTTATGAATCGTACATGGACTCGACAACCATCAAGTCCATCACACCTGACTTCCAAGGTAGTGAGAAGATTCTCTCCAATCCCGGTACATGGTTAGTAACACCGGATTCTGCTGATCCCTTTGACTCGAATCAAAAAGTGATCAACTTTAAAAGTAGCTTTAGAAAACACGCCTTTCACAGTCAAATTTCTAACGCACATTTAACCAATGATGGTGCGAGAATGGTTGCCACGATCACTAATCCATTTGAAACAAAATCCGAGATTTTGATCGCCAATTTGGAAACCGCGATATCGCAGCCACCATTGCGAATTGATTCCAAAGACGCGTGGCTTCTCGCTGCCAATGAAAAACAAGCGGTCACGATTAAAAAAAATCAAACGGCCGTACAGCCGGCGAACTTGAGTTCTGGGCATTAGGAGACCAAGCCTTAAAAACATCAGCGTGGCAGACTTCGAGTTTCTTTGATCGTAATGGATTTGCACCTAAGATGGGAATGTTCATCGGTGAAAATCGTTTGCTTACCGCGGGGCGACGACTCGCTCTTTGGGATTGTGAATCAGCAACCGCCATTTACTCATACGCGATTTCGGAAGCAACCCAACCCGCAATAGGTTCAACTGGAAAACAACTGGCCGTCTCCTTTGGAAATGCAGTGTTCATCATCAATTTGAACGACGGAAATGTCCTCGGAAGAATTGAACCACCAACAACACCAAAATTTCTAACATTCTCCCGCAACGGAGAACAATTGGCTGGGATCAACAGCAGTAGCGGGGAAATTTGGGTCTGGAGCCTTTCCGAAAATCGACTTATCCAAGAACTATCTGCTCCTTCAGGTGTCACCCAATCCATCCACTGGGTGGGAGAAAGACACCTATTGGTTAACCACATTCACTTAATTGATGTGAAGTTGCGAGCGACCGTCTGGTCCTACCTATCCACCGGCGGAACCCTCTTAACTGCCAACGATGGGCGATTTTGGTTTGCCGGCAAAACAAAAATCTCTCCCATTTCCTTCCCTGGGATAAACCTCAATCGGAGAACCGCACCACTCCTCCCTGAAGATTTGTTGGTGCTCAGCCCTGGCTCAGAATTATGCATCCAATTGGATCTTCCTTTCAAAGAAGCTGTGCAGGATAAGATACGGGATCGAATCACGGCGAATCTTGAAAAGAACGGGGTAACTGTCCGTGACCAAGCCGAGCTTCGGTTAAAAATAAAGCTCGTCAAAGGAAAACAGGAAAAGGTGGAAATGTCTTCTATCACGAATCCTTTTGGGCATCGCGGCACTAAATCAATTAAGTACACTCCACAGATTGGCTCAGTCACTCTTGTCAAAAATGAAATCAACCTTTGGCAAAAAAGCCGTCGTTTCGGTCCTCGCGGATTGATCCAATTAAAGCAAGGTGAGTCAGTTCAAGGAGCAGTGAAGCGGTTGTGTAAACCGGATCCACCTTTCTTTGAGTCAGTTTCGATACCCAAGTACATTGGGCAACTGCCCGATGGAAAACCCTTTGGACAGTCAACCATTTCCGAACACGGAATCCATTAAAATTGCTTCCCTCTATTGAGACGGTCCTCAATTATCAAGCAACTACCGATGCACTCCGATATTTCCAACATTTCTAATGAAGTCGGGATCGAGAATTAATCTGCACGTTTGATTGACCCAATTTTTACTGCTTGGCTAGGAAGCGGAGGCAGCGAGGGAGATTCTCAACCATCAACCCTTTCAAACCGACAACAGATTCAAATTGCAGGTAGGGACGGCTATGAAATAAAAGGACATGGGCGCGGTCAACTATTCATTCAGGATTAGCTAAGCATCCCCACACGATGCTCATTCACGATCACAACTTGATCAACCCTATTTGAACTGAAACATCAACAGGACGTTATCCATGCCTGATTCCCCATACGATCGTTTTGCCTCTCACTATTTTCGGTTAGCACAACATCTCTACATGACGAAGTGGGCAAATAAAAAAGCCACCCGTGATTCGAGTGGCTTTTTAAAACGTTGACAACTTCGACCTAGACGAGTCGGCGGCGACGGGTCGCCAAACCAACCACACAGATCCCGAGGAACGCTAAAGCCCCCGGTTCAGGAACAGCTTGGATCAAGCCAATATCATTGCCATCCCCAAACGAATAGGAAAATTGATAGGCAGTTCCTGCAAGCTTGTCTCCATCAGCAAAATTGCTAAACAAACCAGTACGAGAACCGCCGATGTTCACAAGTTCAATATCACCGTAATAGGATGCGAGCCCACCGAGCCCGGAGAAAACCATCTCCGATCCATTAACATTAAAGGCCCCGGTTACATCGAACCCAAAATCTGTAATTGTCGCGGTGTCGAGAAAATCGAATCCCAATTCAAACGATGCGGATCCTCCGAAATTGCCACCAACGTTGACATTCGTCCCACCGCCCACAATTGCGAATGAATTGGTCCCTTGGGAATTGGTCCTTGCCGAAAAATTATTACCGACCGTAAAAGAAGCAGTATCTGAAATGGTGTAGCTTGAGCTATCGTTAGTGGAATTGCCATTTGCATCCTGCATATTAAAGTTGTTCTCAACATCGACGGTGGAACTACCCGACTGGGCAACATCGCCACCTCCTTTATTAATATTGAAATCAGAATTGCGACCATCATCGTTGGTGCCGTCATAAGTTGAGTCACCGATGTTAACGTCTGCCGCCCCGCTGAAAACAATGGTTCCGCGAGAGTTATTTGAGCTGCCGGAGGAAGAAAATTGGCCAACGACTAAGTTTCCGCTGCCAAGGTTTAAAGTCCCGCCATTGACCGTTAAAAAGCCAGCAGCGTCCCGACCAACATCGATATTGTCTCCGCCGGTATCAGCATCATCAGAGACAATCAAAGTACCTCCACTGCCAATGGTCAGCGTCCCGGTTGCCCCATCATCAGAACCGTTAGTGGAACCACCGCCTAAATAAACCTCTTCCGAAACGTTTAACGTTCCATTATTCACGTTGATCGTGCCTTCATTGTTGGCCGTCTCTCCAACTCGAACTTGCCCGTCAGCCACCACAACGCTGCCGCCGTTATTGATGTCGAGTTTGTTGGCCTGCCCCGTGGCAACAGTGCTGTTTCCGATCAACATCTCGCCCTGAGTCACGGTTACCGAACCTCCATCTACGGTTACCTCACCTAATCCATCACGACCGATGTTCCAGTTGGAATTTTGATTCCCATTACCAATCGTCACAACGCCATTGGCCGTGACATTCATCGTTCCAGTTGCACCTAAATCGCTTCCGCTGGTTCCATCGGAGCCGACATTGATGGCTTTGGCAATATTGAGTGTGCCATCAATGTTCGCCGTCGCAGTTGCATTGGCGGTAATTCCAAGATTTAAAAAACCAGAACTGGCATCGCCATCATCCAAAACGTTGACCGTTCCACCGTTGAGCACATTAAGAGTTCCAGTTCCTGCAGTCACTCCGTTAAACACATTGCCGGCGATCGAACTATTACCGACCTGAATGTTTCCTTGAGTGACAGTCGCAACACCGGCAACGGTCATCGTCCCCTCACCGTCACGCCCAAGAAAAATGTTGTTATCACCGGCAGTCGTCCCCGAACCACCCGACACGCCATCTCCAATGATGGCGGTTCCGCTCGCACCGACGGTAAATAAACCGCTGGATCCCGCATCATCACCATTTGAATCATCGCCACCAATGTGAATCGCCCGATCGATTTTCAAATCACCATTATTCACATTAAGCTCACCTCTAGATTGCGTCGTTCGCCCAAGGTAGGCGAAAGAACCAACGGTAACTTCGTAATCGTCTTCAATGTTCATGATCCCTTCGCCAAAGGTACCCGATCCGGTAACCGTGTCTGGGCCACCCCCCAGCCAAAGAAAGTTTCCGACTTCAACCTTTTTGCCTGCGCCAAAACCGTCCCCGTCTTGCCCCACATTGACGGTTCCCTTTCCGGTTCGAGCCTGAGAACCACTACCTGAATTGGTTGCGGTCGTGCCAGCTCTCAAGTTGTTATCTACAGTCCATTCGCTGCCGCGAATATTGAGAATCCCCTCAAGCGTATTAGTGCTTCCTGAGCTAGTACTGTTTCGTGCAATATCTACGTCGTCGACATTAAATGTCTTTCCGAGACCCGCCGTGTGGTTCACCACCAACCCGTTAGTGGCGGTGTTAGCAACTAAGTCAAAATTATCCAGATTAAAATTCTGAACTCCGGTGTCGGTCACTCCATCATCCGTCGTGTCATAAATCACATCACCGGTACGGTTGATTCTTAGGTCAATCTTTTCAAATCCATTAATATCACCGCCGATGATTAGTTCGGCATTCGCGTTGCTACTTGCCATCGAGATAAAGTGATTTGTTGCTGTCCCCGCAACGCCAACATTCCCTCTCAGATTTACTGAGCCCGCCTGACTATTAAGCAGAATCGATCCCTGATTCGAACCAAAACCCAAAGTCGTGTCGCCATTTACTTGCAGGGCCCCACCGAGTCTAACCTGAAGTTGGATCGCGCCACTGGAAGTGTTGTTGGCGCTTCCGAGGTTCAAGCTTCCAATTTCTCCAATGTCCAGACTGTTGGCGGCGCCAGTTCCCTGGATACGGTAGTCGTGCGTCCCCGACGCAATGTGATAGCCAAGGGTTACGTTGTCGTCTGTTGCTCCCGAACCATTGACTAGAGAACCGGGAGACGCGGTTGTGTTATTCGCTGAGGGATCGGCATCAAACGGATCTTGCCAAACGACATCCGTCCAATTGACTTGGTCTACGCTGTCATTCGCAGACTCGTAATTATCCTGCCCGAAAACGCCTGGTGACACAGAAAGGGTCAACACAAAAATTGAAAACGAGAAGCAGTAGGCTAGTTTCATGGTTGCAACTTCAATGGTGGTTATGTCGCTTTGGAGAATTCCAAATTTGGCAGGTAAACACATATAAGCGGTACCCTTCGCGTGAAGGATTCCAAAAAGGATTATGATTATTCCGGCGTGAAGATCCAGCTATCTGACGAAAAAATATATCACCTCAGCCTCCACCACAGAATCCGCCAAATCATTCAAACACCCTCAGCGCGCGAGCCAATCACCCGCTAAACCGCAATTAATGCTATTTTGTTTTAAATTAATTTTCAACTTACGATAATTGTTCAAACAAAACGTTCATCGCACCAAACTTTTTCAAATCCCACTTTCGTTAAATAACCAACAGTAAAACAATCTCGGGCGGGGATCATTGAGTTTCTTCATCGGTCCTTTTGGACAATCTCCGGCCATCGAAACGAAGCAACGATCCAAGGTTCTTTTACTTCGCAAATCAACTCCGTCGGATTTCGTTGACTTACGTGCAATCAATTGTGAATCTAACTATCGCCCAACAAGGCGAATTGATGTTCCTTGCACAGGTGCATGACGAGTTAATTATGACATTTTGTCGACTGACGTCTTTTCGGATCGAGGACGATTCAGCCAAATCTCACTAAAGACGAAACCGTTTATTTTATTGGAAAGGCATCATCGCCAAACTAATTTCTGACTTTGTTTTGTGTGAGACTCGATATCCTACAGTTCAATCACATTCCAGTTGCTTCCCCGACAGGCTTCTGAACGAAACCAATTCAAGTGGCAAGCATCAGGTCACGACTCAGCGAACTTCAGGAACGACAGAGCTTTCTTAATACCGGTCTGCATGCCAGTTCGTGGACTGCGAAAAATAGGTTTAAACCTCAAACTATTCTGAAAGTGCAATTAGCAATCATGCTGAACTGATGCTTGCATTATTGTGGCTCAAGTTGCTTTTTAGTCGGGGCAATTGGATTCAAAGACTTCTATGCTTTCTGAGTCAAAATTCAAGACACCATGGCGGGGACCATCGGATGTTTTCGCCCGATCAACGCGTTTTGAAGGCTTGAGGCCCCCCATCCAAAAAACTGACCGCCCCAGACTTTCAATTCAACCCTTTTGATTTTGCGATCGCTCGCAATCATTTCTGAATCTAATGTGTCCATTCGGTCGAGTAATAAGCAATCACAAAATCGCGATCCGGTGCTCCTTATAGCACTTCCGTATTGAATCCCAATTTGAACAAGTCTCCGTCCTCAAAAATTGAATCCCCCTGTCGAGCCGCCCTCCTGATCGACCTGAGACCGTCTCAGCCAAAAAAACTAATGATTGCGTCACACCAGAAGAATAAATATTGTTTTCACCCGGATTTTTGACGCATGGTAAATCTTGTAACACGATAAGCATTTGTACAAATATTCTATTTCGCTCTTCCCCGAGGTCAGCGAAAAAATTCGTGAGGTAGCCGAGTTGGGATCAGCAAATTGTGCCCCGACATCACGGACGCAAAGTCCAGCAGCCCTATCAAGCCCACCAACAACTTTTATTTTTTCCAAAACAGAATCTCGAAACTCGGGTACGTAGTTTCCAAGAGTTTAGTTTTCTTCCATCAGTTCATCGTCGATTTAAATATCGACCTACATTGACGAAAATTTTGATAAACGGAAGCCTGGAAATGTGGGTCCAGTTCACGGATAACAGGACAGGATTCGAGAGCGATCCTTCCTTGGTGCACCACAGTGAATCCCTGCTCGACGCTTTGAGGATGGACTAGGAACTCATCAATCCTTAAATCGCTTGGCTCAGTATTTACTCTTATTTTTCCAATCTTCGGATAACTGCTTCGAGGTAATTCCATGACGGGCTGCCGCTGCACAGGAAGGGCCGTCTTGTTCGTTTGTGATTCATAGCGATGGTACTAAAGCGAAGCAGGCGCACCGGTGATCAACTCGTCACCGTTAAAGTTTCCAAGTCAATGAATAGATTCGCGACCGGTCCAGCCTCAATCGTTGTTTAGACAGGAGGAGGCGTGGGAAAACCTTGGGCAGGAACCTGAAATTAGGCGACAAAAATCGTTTGTTTTGCAAAAACAAATCCGATCTTCCCGATCCTCCGAAAGAATATTTCACATCAGTTCATTGATGGGTTCTTGTCCAACATGAAGGAAAGAAAGTAGCGATAATCGAGTAACCACAACGTAAAATTTCACGTCAACCTGATGTTTTCGAAAACAATGCAGCGTAACCATCTCCCCATGGGCCCCGACGGGATCCTAAGGCGGCCCAGCACGACGCTGTTTTTTGCCTTGTTTCCAAAACTTTCGTAATATTGTCGTTAGACTATTAAGAGCCATCGTCCGATCGAGAGCAATCCGGTGCCAATCCTTCACTACACAGCTAAGCCACGGGCAACAGGTCATGGAAAACATGTTTTTTTCGCTAAGCAAATCATTAAATATTCGGATTGATATGAGACGCATCTTATTGATCGCTATTTTCATCTTTGCACACTTCGTTTTCTCACAGACATCCACCGCACAGACTGGTACCGCACAAAAACCAAATTGGGAAGCGTTAAATCCCGAAAAGATTTCCCCTGGACTCAATGAAATCAAACACAAACATGGTTCAGAACTGAGGCGTCTCGTCATTGTGGCTCCCAAAGCATTCGACAAGAACAAGAGCTATCCCGTCTTGTACTGTTTTCATGGTGCAGGCGGAAAAGCAGACAAACAAATTGCTCGATGGCGGCGTCACGTGGACAAGCATAATTTGATTTTGATCGGGGTCGATGCAGTTCAATCACTCAAGAAATGGAATTTCAAAGACAATTTCCACGCGGTGAATCACGATGATGTTGGATTAATTTGCGAGGTGACCCATGCATTGATCGCCAATCGTCTCGCAGACTCAAAAGCAATTTACACGACGGGGCACTCAAGTGGTGGACTGTTCTGCTACCGCCTCGCCAAAGAGACATCCTTGTTCGCTGCTGTTTGCCCGATGAGTTGTGGGATGGCCAAGGACGCCCACGACCCTGATGAAAACACCCGCCGCGTTCACCTACTCCAGGTCATTGGAGACCAAGACAAAAGTTACCACGGAACGACCAATCCAAAAATCACCATGTACTCCGCTGATAAACGAATTGAAATATGGAGAACGTTTAATGGTTGCAACACTCAACCGGTCACCAAGATTTATAACAAAGAGCTAACTCTCAAGACCTATACGAGCCGCGCCGGAATCGAAGTAGCCATCTGTGAAGCCAAGCAGCAAGGCCATCATTTAAGACTCGATCTTCGCGACTCTGCAGACAACATTGCCCTCGATTTCATGTTAAGTCATCGAAAAGACGAATGATCGAGGTTGTTTATCTAATCGATATTGAGCAGCTCAAAAAACAACTTATTTAAGCGGCCCAGGGCAACCGATGGTCAGTTTCAAAGTCTTTTTTCCCAAGCGTGCACTCCGAGCTGACGACACGACCGACCAAGGCAACCTAGGAACGTCAAAAAACGAGACGTCTCGATGCCCGGTACCCAACAGCTATTTTGCGGTTTGATTCGTGGAAAGGACCTTTATCCGCACCTCCACACCACGTTACCATCTCCCCGTTTATCGAAACTTCTTTTCCTGACAAAGCCAAAATTTTACCAGGGTTTGGATCGCTCAAGGACTGACGATGGGTTTAGGAGTTCAGTGGGTAACGGGGGTGTCAATCCTTGGCATTGCGAATCTTTTTTTACCATGATCATGCCACGCAGTGTGTAATCGAAAGACTCGAAAACGTTTTAACTTTATGACGTTCATTTAATTTTTATGGCCATTCGAGGGTTTCACGCGATCAAGTTTATCTATCGCCAATCCACTTCAATCAAAACCGACTAAAATTTTAAATGTGTGCGTCGATTATCAATCGCCACCGAAATATCAGGGGCTTCCCAAACGCCATTTTCATTTCTTCGACAGGATAACTTCTGCCATCACAGGGGCATGATCTGAAGGGTAACGTCCTTCCCGATTGGTTCGAATAATCGTAGCACTGACAACCTGCACGTCTGGCTGAACAAAAACGTAATCAATCTTCTTACCGTCTGACTTTCCTTCAAAACCACCGCCGGTTCCCACCAATTTTTCATTCGGATGCAGTTTCCGAAACGTATCAACCAAAGTGATTGGACTTTTCGGCAATGTGGTGGGCAGTCCTTTCAGGTGCAGAATTACTGAATTTTCCTCATCAGCATTAAAATCACCTGTCACCACAAACCTATTTTTATGCTTCCGTTGTTTGATACGGCTTGAAATAAGTTGCGCGGATTTTTCCCTTGCGTTTTGCGACTGATGGTCGAAATGAGTGTTATAGATGTAGAAACACTGATTGGTGCCTTTGTCTTTCAGGCGAACCCACGTGCAAATTCGCAAGTAGCGGTTCCCCCAATGACGCGACTTGACTTGAGGTGTGTCAGACAACCAGAACGTCCCAGAAGCCAACGCCGTGAAGCGATCACTTCGGTAAAGAATCGCTGAGTATTCCCCCCGTTCGCCACCATCACGCCCCTCACCAACCTCTGCGAACTCTGGCAACCTTTTTCGGAGATCATCCAATTGAAAACGAAAGGCCTCTTGCAAACCGACCACGTCGAGCTCTGCGTCGCGGATCACATCGGCCGCAAAACCTTTACGGTGCTTCCAACTATCGTCGCCATCATTGGCCTGACCATTCCTGATATTAAAACTCATAACGCGGAGGCTACGGGGACCGACGGCGTCTTTTTGTTGGGCAACGCTTTCGCCTGATACACAAATCACAGTCAAAACGCTAAGGAAAAATTTGATCCAGTTCAATGCGACGGCAACGGGACCAATAGATTTAGTTTTCAACGTTCTGTTTGACTGACGCGTCATGAACATTCCGTAATTCCTTTGTTTGTTTAATGAATTGGTTTTGACGCTGAACAAACGGTCGTTCGGTTCCCAACCGTCGGCATTTTGCCTCACTCCAAGCCAAACTCGCCACGGCTGAATCATCGCGATCTAAAAACAGCAACGGAGTCTGGCAAAAGTGAAATCAATCGTCTGGTGGTACTTTTAAGTTTCTAAACCATGCGTTTTGATTAAGCCTTTAGCGCTTTGTTGGTCGTAGCGCAAACTAAGCAATTGCGCGCACGCATAACGCGCCTGAATCTTTCACCCAACTCTCCCGCAGTCATCCGGATTTAACCCACCAGATCATTACCAAAATGGATCGCTCCTCTGATTAGGAGCCAGCATTTACAGTTTAAAACGAGCTGAATCCATTTAAACCACCTGGAAAATTCGGACGCTACATGTTGATTTCGTAACCTTTACGATTCTCTCGTGCCAGGAATGAATTGGCTTGTTTGTCACCAACCACTTCACGAGTATCGGGATCCCAATTAAGAGGTCGCCCTAGACGCATCGCAATATTGGAAAGGTGACAAATTTCGAGCATTTGATTGTGGGTCCATACATCAGAGATGGGTTCAATCTTTTTGTTGATTGCTTCAATGAAATTAAGCGTGTGGTTTTCTGGAACTGGACAACCGTACACGTCTTCAACCGCATTTCCGGGAAGTGGATTACTCGTCAGATCTTCTACAGGCTTACCGACGATTTTCCCTCGGTTCACAAAGAATCTTCCTTTTGTACCTTCAAACAAAATACCGTTATCACCTTCATTGGTAATTAACAATTCAACTCCATCCAACATTTCCACTTGGATATTGTATTTAATTGCGATGTCATATTTATTATCAACTAATGGATTACCAGTTTGATCATACTCAACGTCAAATTTGTAATTCAGTGGAGTGATTTTACGGGCTCGCGATTGATATGACGCCCTATCGCGTTTTCCAGATTTCGAATCGGATAGTGCCCAGCAAGCGATATCAACGTGATGCGCACCCCAATCCGTTAATTTGCCACCGGAGTAGGCATGCCAATTCCGAAATGCATAGTGACAGTTACTGTAAAGTGGCACCCCGCCGCCATATCCTTTTCGCATTTCAGGAAGGGCTCGATACGGAACCTTCGGGGCAGGTCCAAGCCACGTGTCCCAGTCGAGTTGTTCCGGCACAGCGGCTTCTGGGATAATCGGCGAGGGGCCAAAGCCGCCGATACCACAGGTCACCTTTTTCACTTTCCCGATCCGACCCGATCTTACCAAAGCAATTGCTTGTAGAAACCGCTGACTGCATTCAGTTCGCTGCATGGTCCCCACTTGAAAAGTGCGGCCGGTTTTTCTTTTAATTTTTTCAATCAACTTCCCTTCGGCGATTGTCAAAGTGAGCGGTTTTTCGCAGTAGACATCTTTCCCAGCCAACATGGCTTCGACAGCGATTTTTGTGTGCCACTCGGTTTTTGCAGCATTTCTGGCTCAAACGCCATCGATCTCGAGCCCCGAACTGAGTTTGGGGCGAGAAGGTTTGAACAGGCTCTCATCGGCCTTGTCACACTCAGAGCT